>JBAZBT010000007.1:0-1741 GCA_041671345.1 Candidatus Micrarchaeia archaeon | reverse complement strand
ACGGGAACGCCAGATGGAATGGCTGACTTGGTTTCTGGGTGCTTTTTTGCGAGCTCTTTTTCAAGGTCAGGAAAAACCGAGTGCGACATCATGACCGAGATCGCCTTATTTTCGGACAGGAAATAATCAAACGCCCTCGAATAATGGCCCGTTAGCTGCGAATGCGTGAGCCCGGGAAACTGCACTGCGGACCGGTGGGTGGCGTCGGTCGCGGGGGCTGGCGGATAGTGCTTGAAAACGAAATTTGCCGTTTTTTCGCTGCCTGCCTCAAGCCGGGCATTGCCGTTTGCCATGAACTCAAGCTGCATCTCCTCGTTTGAAACGATTACTTTCCTGTTTTGGCGCTCCAGGCCCGAGGCAAACGAGCGCATCGCCTCTTTTGAGGAAAACGCATGGACAACGCCAGGCGATGAGCTGAAAACGGCGCGGGCGGCGATTGCCGGCGCCCATTTGCGCATATAGTCCAGGTGCCAGGCCAGAAGGAACGTTCCTGCGTTGTTCCTTGCCTGCTCGACGAGCGTTTCCAGGCCATAGCCATAGTCTGGCTGGCCCCCGCCCACCCATTGGCGGTGGAAATAGCAATCGTCAAGGTTGGGGCCGAAATACTGCCTTCCATCCCGGTGCTCTTCCACGTTCTCCAGCATGTATATTGTCCTTCCGTAAATCGCACGCTCCAGCTTTGCCGCTGATTTTTTCGCGGCGTTGTAGGTGCGGAGCATCTCATTGGTAAAATCCTTGAAAAGAATCAGCTTTGCCTCGCTTTTCTGCGATTCGAGAAAGAGGTTGCCTTTTTGCTGCTCAGGGAGACTTGCTTTCTTTTTTCCCAAAGACGTGGAAGCCGGCTGGGCGGGCTTGGAAACCTGGAAAATGAACATGGCTCATATCATGTTGATGCGCTTTAAAATATGTTAGTGAGAAGAGAGGGCGGGGACTGATTTTATGGCCAAAAAACCCGAAGAAATCGTCACGCTTTCGCAGCACCTCAAGCGCGAGGGAGTGCCGGTGGACCTGCGCAGGCTCATCATATCGTTCGCGTTTGTGGCGCTTGATGCGCAGCACCAGTTCCCGAAATACCTGCGCGGGACGATGGGGAACAGGAACAAGTACGGCGAGGCGGTGGCGAAGCTTGACGAATGGGTGAACGGCTATCTGTGCGACAGCCTGCTGAAAACCGGGCTGGTGCGCAAGATTTACTCCGAAGAGCTCAAGGAGCCCCTGGTGGGGCATGCCCTCGCGCCGTTCGTGGTCGCCATGGACCCGCTGGACGGCTCGTCGAACATCGTGAGCAACAACGCATTCGGCACCATAGTCGGCGTTTACAGGCATGACTTGCCGCAGGCCGGCAGGAAGCTGGTGGCGGCGTTCTACAAGCTCTACGGGCCGGTGAACACGTTTGTCTATACGGCGGGAAACGGCACGCATGAATTCGTGAAGCATTACGACGGGGAAGGGAAGGCGCAGTTCCTGCTTCTTGCGGAAAGCATGAAAGTGCCCGAGCCCGGCGAGGTTTTCGGGCTTGGCGGCGACCCGGTGGACTGGAGCCCGGCCTTCTTGAAATTCGGGAAGAGCCTGTTCAAGAGCGAGAGGATGAAGGCGCGCTATTCGGGCACGTTCGTTGCGGACTTTTCGCAAATCCTCCACAGGGGCGGCATATTCGCCTACCCGCAGACCGCGAAAAGCGCGCGCGGGAAGCTCCGCCTCTATTACGAGGCGCAGCCCATGGCGTTCATCATGGAGCAGG
>JBAZBT010000006.1:16404-18774 GCA_041671345.1 Candidatus Micrarchaeia archaeon | reverse complement strand
CGATGTTCACAAGGTTGAACGTCCGGTTCGCAGAGGCGTAGGTGGAGATGCTCATGTGCGCGCCTATCCCCTTGGGCAGCGTGGCATTGAGCGCGGCGCCCACCATGGTGGCGTTTTCCGACGAAAGCATCCCCTGCCTGTCGAGCATCACCATCGCGTCCTTGCCAATGCGCGCCACCTGCAGCTTTTCGTACGGGTCGCCCGCCGCCTGCGCGGAAAGGAGCACGGTGGTGGCAAGCACCAGGACCAGCAGGAATGCCGAAAGCGCGGCATCCATGCTGAACACGAATCCGCGAGCGCCGTTGCGCACTTTAGTTCTCATAGACCTGCACCTTGACGTTCACCGCGCTTCCGTTCATCATCGCCACCCTGGTGACCTCGACCGCCTTGCCGGAAGCGGCTGCCCCTGCCCACCCGGGCGGGTATGTCGCCAGCCTGCCCCCGTCCAGCGTCTCTATCTTTATTGCAAACTCCCTGTCCGCCCCGAGCAGCATCTTTGCGCTTGCATATGGGAGCGAGGACAGTGCGGACAGCCTGTACCAGTCAAGCTCGTTCTGCCTCCACGCCAGCCCTATCGACTGCGCTGCAAGCGGCTCGGCCGTCCAGTTGCCCGGGCTTCCGCCCGTGCTCACCAGCAGGTCGGCAATGCCGATTGCCGTGGTCTCCATGTCGATGCTCGACTCCATGGCGATGTAGCGCTCCGTGTAGCTGTCCCAAACCATCAGGAAAAACGCAAGCATGAAGAGGAATATGAAAAGGCCTGCGACGAAATCAATGGGTATGCTCTGCCCCTTCCTAGCCAATCACAACACCCCCTCCGACATTCCTGATGGTCGTGTCCTGATTGATGTAAAACGACGCGTGCGTGCCGTTGCTGATGTTGGATGTCGCAAGCCTGCAGAAAGCGGTCTTGCCCCCAATCTCCACCGAGGCTGAGCGGTCGCTTCCTGAAACGCGGAGCGTGTAGTTCCTCGCCGCGACTATCTGCGGGCGGAGAAACGCCGCCTCGGTGCCGCTTCCCGCTGAGACGACCGCGGAAATCTGCATCGCGGTCTCGTGGCAAACCCTCTCCGCCTCCACGTACTGCCCGAGGTTGGCCGCGTCCTCCTGCCCCTGGTAATAGATAAGGAGCGCAATCACCAGGATGGACATGGCAAGCCCTGTGCATAGGAGGAACTCAATCGAGCTTTGTGCGCGCAAACCCATGGCATCCACTCAAACCTGCATGCCCCGACCCCCTGTTGCCCGGGCGCCGAGCCCAAAACCAAGCGGGGCCTATTGGCCGATGTGCTGGAAGATATACAGAAGCGTCTCGGCATCGGGCGCGTAGTAGTATTTCCCGTTGGTCAAAAGCGCGATGTTCTCGAGGTTGACCACGTCCGCGTCGCTCCCATAGCCTATGGTGTACACCTTCACGTCGTTCTGCCTCGCATAGACCGCCGCGGCAATCGGGTCGCTGCCGGTGGTGTCGGTCCCGTCTGTCATGAATATCGCCACGCGCACCGCCTCGGGGTACCTGCCGCGCGCTGAAATCAGCTCGGTCACCGCGGTGTCCAGCCCGCATTCCAGGCAGGTGCTGCCCACCGCGAAGAGCGCGTTGATGGCATTCTTCATTATCGTTTTGTTGGCGGGCGAGCGCAGCCCCATGAGCTGCTTTTGCAGCGTTGCCGCGCTGGCAAATGAAACCAGCGTCATGCGCGAGGAGTTGTCCGTGATGTCCACAAAGTTTGCCGCGGCGGCCTGGACCGAGTCTATCTTGGACGGATATTGCCACAAGGACATGACCCTGCTGTACACCGTGCAGCCGCTCGCGCTCCGCCTCAGGTACAGCCCTATCGTGAATGGCGCGGTGTAATTGGAGAAATCGATGTTCGTGGTGGTGACGGACCCGAAGTTGGTGGACGTCCTGTTCCCGGAACCAATCACCGTGCCGTTGATGCGCGCCTCGTAGTAGGCGGTGCAGCTGTAGGAGCCCGCCCTCAACTCGACCGACAGGTTGGCAAGCCCCGTCACATTGGTGTCGAACTGCATGCTTTTGACAAGGACGAAAGTCGGGCTCGCGGTGGAGACGGTCGCCTCGTTCGTGATGTTCATCGACACCCACGCCATGGAGCCGGACGTGTCCAGCACCAGCGCAATGTCCCCGTCCGACACGCCGAACGTGTCGTTGTATATCCCCCCCATGTTGCCCCTCGAGTCCTGGCAGCGCGCATATATCGAGTGCATGCCCGAGGTCAGGCGGCCCACGTGATGGCTGAAGCTTTCGCTCAGCCCGCCGTATTCGCCATCGTACGGGGTGGCATTGTACCAGTCCCCCCCGTCCAGCTTCATCCAGCACGACGTTATGTTGCTGCTGCCCGTGTATGCCTC
>JBAZBT010000006.1:0-16394 GCA_041671345.1 Candidatus Micrarchaeia archaeon | reverse complement strand
GCGGACGCGTTCTCGGTGATGTCCGCAAGCGTGGTGGGCGCAGGGTCGGAGTGCTCCATGTTGGTGATGATGGGGCCGAGCACGTCGGCCTCGCTTATGGTGAAATAGAAGTAGGAAAACGGGCCTGTCTTGTTTGCGGTGTCGGTGCAGCTGACGACTGCGATGTGCACCCCGCCCGCAAGCGCGCTGTAGTCCATCTCCACCCGCTGCACTACCGAGGTGGAAAACGTGCCGGCTGCCGGCATCGGGGCCGCCGCGCCGCCGTCCAGGTAGATCTCGGCCGATTTTATGAATTGGTTGCCCCTTCCAATGTCCGTGCAGTCAGCCGAAATGGTGATGTTGTCCGCCGTGGTGGCATTGCCCGGCGTCAGCGTCAGGTTGACCGCAATCGGCCCGAGCTCGTCGGTGGACGGCCCGCAGCAGCAATACGGGCTGCCTGGCAGGTCGATGCACGAAATGTCGTACTCGTTGTGGTAATCCTCCCCGTTCGCCGCGCAGCTTGTCTGCGCGCTGCGGCACATGCCTACGCTGTAGCCCTGCTCGGCGCACATGCTTGCGCAGCTCACCACCCCGTTCACGTTCATGGTTATCTGCGTTGTGCACGAGCCCCCGTTGTCGGCCTCCACGGTCACTGTGGCGCCATAGGTGCCGGATGCCTGGTCGGAAGGCACGCTGTAGCCCACAATCATCGAGCCGTTCTCGCCTGCATTGAGGCGGCCCGGCGGCATGCTTCCGATGGATGCCAGGATGCTCCCTTCAATCGATGCGTTTATGCCGGTGACGTTGTAGTCCGCGGTGTTTGCAACCGTTATGGCGTCCGTGCCGCTTTCGCTTGCGTTGAATGCCCTTGCCAGGGCGGAGGGCGAGCATACGATGCCTGCCTCCCCTATCCTGACCTTGCCAGACTGCAGGTATTCCACCAGCACCTTCTGCTTCCCGCGATAATGGGGTATGGCGCCTATCAGCTCCGCCTTGCTGGTCGCATAAACGTCGGTGGCGCCGCCCGTGGTGGGCACCTTGAGGATGATGTTCCTTCCCGCGACGCTTGCGGATTCCAGGTCCTCGGGAAGATAGACCGTCACGTACTCCTTTGAATTCGGGCCCAGCGCATAGACGTGGTCCGCGCTTGCGGCAAGCCGCTCCACGGCATCCTTTGCCTGGGATATCTTGGTGCTGTCGGAAGAATAGTTTATTGCGAGGTAAAAAGTGAATGAGACCAAAGCCAGCGCAATCGCAATCACGATGAGCTGCTCCAATGAAGCCTGTGCCTTCAAGTACCAACACCCGCGCATGGCAACCGCCTAGAGATGCTTCCATCTCCAGCTATGCCCTTTACTGGAATCCGACCTGAGCTTGCTCAGGTCTATAGACGTCCCCTTGCTCTTCTTCTCCTTCTTCTCCGGGCGCTTGCGCACGGTTTCCTCCCTCGGCTTGGCTGCGCGCGCAGTCACGGCGTGCACCCCTCCCAGCGATATGCCGTCCCTGCCGATGTCGAACACGTACGGCCTCAGGGAATGGTGGGTGGCCCTCATCTTCCTGATTGCAAGCGCGCGCTCGGACTCAAGCGGGTGGCGGGCGCTTTTCACCAGGTAAAGCACAATCACTCCGTCCACGATGAACTCCTCCACCCCGGTGGTTGAGAATATCTCGGAATTGTCCTTGATGTCGGAAATCACGAGCGCGGTGCAGTCCATTTTCTTTATCTCCCTGTCCAGCTGCACCAGGCCGTTCCGCACCTCGTACGGGTCGGAGAAATAGGTGAGCATGACGGAGTACGAGTCCACCACCAGCCTCTTTGCGCCTATCTTCTCAATCGCGTCCTCGATTATCCTCTTGATGGAATCGAACTTGTAAATCTCCGGCTTTATCACGATGAGCTTCTTGTCATCGATAAGCCCCCGGACGTCCCAGCCGAACAGGTCCATGTTCTCCACGAGTTTTTTCGGGTCCTCCTCCAGAGTCACATACACGCCCGGCTCGTTGCAGTATTTTGCCCCGTTGTAGAGGAACTGCATCGCGAATGTGGATTTGCCAGTGCCGCATGCCCCCGAAAGGAGGGTGATGCTTCCGGCTGGAAGGCCGCCCGCCAGCATCTTGTCGAGCACAGGGAAGCCCGTCTGCACGCGCGCAATGTCCTTCCGGACCGTGTGTTTTTTAGCCTTCATATTCTCACGCCACCCCCATTCTCTTGATAGGTTAATAAACATTGCCAAACGCGCCTGGAGGGGAAGACGAATCCACCGACGAGGAGAGCGACGCCGCAAGGCGGCGCGATTTTGCGCGAGGCGCAAAAACCTCGTCAGGCGGCGAGCAAGAGCGAGACGCCGACGAGGAGATTTGAACTCCTAAGCCCCGAAGGGCACTAGATTACTTGAAACAGGGCTCTTTCTTTGAACCCCGGGGCCTTTCTTTCGCCTAAGAAGGAAAGGGGCCGTTCAAGTCTAGCGCGATACCAGGTTCTGCCACGTCGGCAATTGGCTGCCTTGCATTTGTGTTGGCATGGAAAGGGTTTAAAACAGACTTCCTCTCCCGCATTGCCCCTGGCTTCGGCGTAACCCTCCGCCCATTGGAAATGCTTTTTAAGCCCTTGCCCTCATGTGATGGGCAAGGCGATTGAAGAGTAAGTTAAGCAAAGTTGACCAGGCTATCAAAGAAAAAAACGATCAAAGAAAAGAAGGCGATATCGATGAATTCAACCTCAGTTAGTTTGCTATCCGGCAAGACAAGCCCGCGCACGGACAAGGCGTTCGCCTCCCATCATCCAATCGGGCATCCTGGCATAAGCGAGAAGCGCATGCTTGCCAATCTCAGGCTTCCCAAATATATCGAGCTTATCGGCGGCACACATGGCAAGGCGCCGACAAAAGGCGACACGCGCAGGCTTGCCGAGCTTCGCGAACAGGAATGGAATGCGCGGCACTGCGAAAGCAAGTCGTATGAGCAGCACCATGCAGACCTTGTCGAAAGATTCGGGACATTGGCCGCGTCAATGCTCATAGCGCGCGGCACCGGGGGCTGGATTGACGCGTCAATCTCGCCCAAATTCGCCTCAAGGCTTCCGAAAAACGACAAAGAAATACTTGGCGACGCATATTGGAATGTCAGCGAGCCTGATGGCTGTCTGTTCGTTGCCCGAATGGCGTTCTATGACCAGAACTACGCCTCCAATGAATTGAACGAAAAGCTGATGTCGGAGGGCTGGCTCCCCTATGCGCGCGGGCTTGCCTCAATGGGCAAGATAGACGGGGCGGTTTTTTACACCTGGTACCTCAATGGCAGCTTCAATTCCAAGCTGCACCAGGAATCAACCGAGATGCATCTGAGGCTGGGGGCTGTCAAGGAAAGAACATTTGCAGGCGGCAGGATAGAGGAAATGGTCTACTCCCATTTGCTTGGTTAAAAGGCTCGCGCTAATCTTCTCAAAATAAAAAGCTGTCAGGACGGAAGAAGAAACAGGCTTATTCCAGGCTTATCTTGACCTGCACGTTCTCAGGCACTCTCACGCGCATGATCTGCCTCAGCGTCCTTTCATCGCCTGCGACGTCGATCACGCGCTTGTGTATCCTCATCTCCCAGTGCTCATAGGTGTCCGAGCCGTCCCCGCATGGCGTGCGCCTTGTGGTTATGGTCATCCTGTGGGTTGGCAATGGGACGGGGCCCTTTATCTCGACGCCTGTCGCCTTTGCAATCTCCACAATCTGCTTGCAGACCTCCTCGAGCTCTTCGGGAGTCTTTCCGATTAACTTGATTCGTGCCTTGCCCATTGTTTCACCAATTCTCCGTTCCGATGCCTTTCGACCGGACACTTTTTCATAAAAATTAATTAAAAAAATAAAAAAACTCAAGCCTTCTTCTCCACGACTTCAAGCACCACGCCTGCAGCCACTGTCTGGCCCATGTCGCGGATGGCAAACCTTCCAAGCGGGGGGAAGTCGGCGAATTTCTCGACCACCACTGGCTTGAGCGGCTTGATCCTCACGACCGCAACATCGCCGGACTTGAGGAAGTCGACCGGGCCTGGCATTGCCGCGCCGGTCTTCGGGTCCTTCTTCGACACAAGCTCGATGAAAGTGCATGCGACCTGCGCGGTGTGGAAGTGGAACACTGGCGTGTATCCCTTCCCGATTGCGGTCGGGTGCTCGAGCACCACGATTTGCGCCGTGAACTCCGCGGCAACCTTTGGCGGGTTGCTGACCGGGCCCACGACCTCTCCGCGCTTCACGTCCTTCTTGTCGACGTTCTTCACGTTGAAGCCAACGTTGTCGCCTGGAACCGCCTGCTGCAGCTCCTGGTGGTGCATCTCGATCTTCTTCACCTCTCCCTTTGCGCCGGAGGGCATGAAGATGATTGCGTCGTTGAGCTTCATGATGCCTGTCTCGACACGGCCCACCGGCACCGTGCCGTGGCCAGTGATTGTAAAGACGTCCTGGATTGGAAGCCTCAGCGCCTTGTCGGTCGGCTTGACCGGCGCCGTGAACTTGTCAAAGCATTCAAGGAGCGTCGGGCCGTTGTACCACGGCATCTTGTCCGTCGCCTTGTTCTTGATGTTGGTTCCCTGCCAGCCCGAGTACGGGACGAACGGGATGTCCTCCACCTTGTAGCCGATGTTCTTCAAAAGCGTGGACATGGCGAGCTTGGTCTCCTCGTACTTGTCCTTTTCGTAGTTGACAGCGTCCATCTTGTTGATTGCCACGACGACCTGCTTGATGCCCAGCACTTTCGCAAGGAACGCGTGCTCCTTGGTCTGCGCCTGCACGCCGTCCTTTGCGGAGCACACGATGACCGCCGCGTCTGCCTGCGACGCTCCGGTAATCATGTTCTTGACAAAGTCCCTGTGGCCTGGCGCGTCGATGATGGTGAAGTAGTACTTGTTCGTCATGAACTCCTTGTGCGACAGGTCGATGGTCACTCCCCTCTCGCGCTCCTCCTTGAGCGTGTCCATCGTGAAGGCGAATTCGAAGGTTGCTTTTCCTACCTTCTCGGCCTCCTCCTTGAGCTTTCGAAGCTGCTGCTCGGTGAGCGCGCCGGTTTCGTACAGGATACGCCCGACCGACGTGGATTTCCCGTGGTCGACGTGCCCGATGAATATCAGGTTAAGATGCTCTTTTTCTGCCATTACAATACACCTCCTACTATGAACTTTGTCCCCGAGCAAACAAAAGCCAGTCTGCAACAAGTCGAAAGCACCTCTATTTTAGAGGATTAGTTTAAAAACATTCCTTTGGCGTCCCCTTATGCCTTTTTCTTTTTCCCAGTTGCACCTGCGGGCGCAACTTCAGAAAAAGAAGCCTACTGCTTCTTTTTCTTCCCGAAATTCCCGCGCGGCTTTGTCACCTTGATCTCGGGGAACGTGCCCGACAGCGTCTCGGTGTCAAGGTTCGTCTTGAATCCAAGGTTGTCAAGAAGGCACTTCACCATGTAATTCTCTGCAATCGGCAGGTGCGCGGGCGTCGGGCATGCGGCGAGCAGCTCGGCCTTGAGCGCAGCCGGCTTGAGCGCGCAAAGCGCCTCGGAAAGCGAAACGTACGATTTTCTCTTGCCCGCGGAGAGCTTGGCCGCCACCGCCTCCACAATTTCGCGGTTGATGCCGGTGAACTCGTAGGACTTGCGCGAAATCGTCGCCTCCATGCTCGCAAGCGCGGCGGCAACTTCCTGCGGCGTGGTCCTCTCGTCGATGGACAGCTTCTTTACCACCATCCAGCCGCGATAGCGCGCAGTGAACACTACCATTTCCTCTTCCATAGTCACACCCTTTGCTGTGCCTTACTTCTTGACGCGTATGTCCTTGCGCTTGGGGCGCATGTAAATAGAGCCGCACTTCCTGCACTTCTTGGCAGTGTTCTTGTTCCTCGTCTTGCACTTGCGGCAAATTGCTATCTTCGATATGACTGCGTCGGCTTCCGCGAATTTTCCCATTTTTTCACCCTCAGCGAATGCGTCTGAGCGTTCTCGTTCTTCTGATGAAAGTTTAAATTAGTATGCATAAAGAAGAAACCTTGGCAAATTTGCCGTTTCGCCAAGTTGCTGCGGCAACTTGTCGATACAGTTGAGCCCTTTGGGCTCAACTTATGTCCAGTTTGCTCTGGCAAACTGAACATGCCCCTGTAGCTCATCGGTAGAGCGGTTGTCTTGTATTCCGCGCACGCGCGGGCAGGCAAACAACAGGCACCGAGTTCAATTCTCGGCGGGGGCTCTAAGTCATTTTTTACGTCGTAGAATTGAAAATACGGGGGGCAACTTTGGAGGGTTGCCGGCGTAAAAAGCCCTGTTTCTTGTTTTGGGCAGGTTCGTTGCCAAGTTGCGCGCCCAAACATTCACAGTCACGGGCGTGTTGGGCTCCGGGCTGCTTGGGCGCGAGGGGAAGCACGGGCCATAGAACGTGCACGAGGTATCCCATCACTCTGTGCGGTTCTGGCTGATTTTTCCGGTATCGATGATTACGTCCATGGGCAAGGACTGCGGGTGGGCGGCTGATATGTTAGAAGCTAGATGACGCACATCCCATTGGTTCTTTGAGAGATCAAACCAACAATGCGGCCCGGCGACAAGAAGCCCGAGCCAGTTCGGGCGGGGGTGCACACTCTTATAATTCAGCGAAATCATGTGGGTAGAGGAGTGGGCGCCATATAGTTCTCCTTCAAAGTCATTAAGCCTGCCGTTTTCATCATATTGCAAGTAGCACCCAGAATACTCACTATTTCTTTCTCCCATCTCGAACGTTCTCCAAGCCGAGGGGTCGATGTCAAGGACATATATTGATGAGCCTGGTTTCAGTTTTAGTTTCTGGATATCATTTTCCTTTATTTTCAAGCTAGATATTTTCTTTACATTGCCAAGCGGCGTTGTCATGACGGCGCATAGCTTAAATTCCTGTTTTCCACTGACTTTTTTGACAATGTCAATCTCGTTTCCGTCATGCCCGAAATATGTTTTTGGAAGTTCAATAGCCCATAACTGTCCTGTTAAGATGTCTTTGGTGATGAACCATTTGTCATTGCCCATCTTGTTTGCCTCGCAAAATGTATTTCCGCTGTCCACCGTAACAAAGAGCGAGTCAGATGCAGGCGAGAATTTGTGGAACTTCGATTTGGCTGCAATCGCATCCTGGAGGGGAAGCATGGCAGCCATCAGACTGTTTATCTTGCCCGTCTCGCTGATTTTCGGCTGATTTATACTGGGGAGCCAAGAATTGGCATCTTCAATGAACTGCCGCGCCTTTTTCTCGTCCGCTATGGCATTGCGTATGGGCCAGCCAGTGTAAAGGGCGATTATCTCTGAAGTGGTCAGCCTTGTGTCACCTGACGCAAGCAATTTCATGCTCTCGAAATTTATCTCGCGTGCGGGAGCCACGATACTCTTCTCGCCCTCAGAGACAGAGATAATTGGCGATTGTTCAGGCTTTTTTTCAACGACCTTTTCGGGCTCAACCTGGGTTAAGTTTTCCACCCGCTTTCCAAGTTCTACGTTTTCTGTTAGTGTGCGGTTGAATGCCCGCGCAATTTTCCAGGGATGCCAGAATGCTTTTCCAGGATTTATTTCTACGGGTGTTCCGGCATTCCAGTTCAACTGCTTTTTGAGCGTGGCGTTTTCCTTGTTCAACTGGCTGCAAGCGCGCGCAGTTTCCCGCGGGTGCCAAAATGATTGTCCGGGGGTCATTTTTCTAGGTGCCTTAGTTCCCTGCATGTTATCTCTCCTGCTCAGATGTGCTTACAAGTGTTTAAAAATGTATGCTGCGTTGCGTAAGCTTACGCCGTATATAGAGTTATTCTGCTGCTTTCGGAAATCTGGGCCTGCCGTGCTACCCAGTACACCAAAGCCCAGAAGTGTTCTTTTTTGGTTTCTCAAGATAGGGCTTTTTACGCCTTGGAAGCTTCAAAGTGGTACAACTTGTACCAGTTCCGGCGGGGGCTTTCTGGCGCCGGCGGGCGCTCCCGCCTGGGCAATGAAAAGGCAATCCGCGCGCAGGCCGCTTCAGCCTATCATCTCGCGCCTCTTCCCGACCAGCCTGTGCGCGTGGAGCGCCATGTCCCAGATGAACACGAATGCGATGAGGAACATCGCTTCGTCGCTCCATGAGAAGAACGAAGGCAGCTGGAAGTATGCATTCGCTTCCGGCATAAGCATGGCAAGGAGCAGGAACACCGATGCGAAGACAATGTCCCGCAGTATTATGCTCTCGTCATTTGCGCTCTTCTTGTGCCTGGCAATGGTGTGCGAAAGCGCGTCAAGCACAGGCCTCATGTCCAGCAGTATCAGCAGAAGGTAATATGCCGCTGGCAGCCCGCCGAGGACAAGGATGGCCAGCCTGACATTCGCGCTCGACACGCCTGCTGCTGATGCCGCAAACCTCGCAATCCACATGGCCAGCAGCAAGGCAACCACCACCATGAGCTTTTTCGCAATGCATGCCCAGCACACGACCGACACGCGCCAGAAGTGCCCCCCCGGCGAGAAATCCTTCACCAGGCTTGAGAAGTATGCGGCGAACGCGCGGCCGGTGGCTATTGCGCGCAAAGGCACAAGGCGCATGCCGATCCCGGATAGCTGTTCCCTCCTGTCAAGCAGGAACGAGGACGCCAGTGCCGTCACAACCACGCCAAACGAGCCGACTGCCAGCAGGATTTTCCCGGTTTCGCCCTGCGCCACGGTGGCGATGATGAGCGAGAACTCCCCCAGCACCACCATGGAGGCTGCGCCGAAAAGCGCGCTCCTTGCCTTTGCGCCCGTTGAATAGAGCAGCAGGAACTCGGCGCCAAAGCACACGATGATGAACACAAGCGCGAGCGCCACGGCAAGCCCCAGGTGGTCCCATACCGCCGCCGGGTCAATCTGCATGCCCAGCGCCAGGAAGAAGAACGCTGCAAATGTGAGGAGAAGCGGATGTATCGTCTTCTGGATGGACTTTGCGTTCGGCAACGTTGCGATTATGCTCCCTGCAAGGAACGCGCCAATGGTGGGCGACAGGCCGAAGAACTCCGCGGCAAAGCTCATCACCATGCAAAGCGTGAAGGCAACGAAGATAAGCGCCTCCTCGCTGAATTTCGAGGTGAGGCGCACAATGGCCCCGCTTGCATGCCTTCTTGCAAACAGGTAGAACACGCCCAGCAGGGCAAGCGAGATGAAAATGGAGAACACCTTGTTCTCCTGCGTGGGCGCGCCCGAGTCGTCCAGGCTCGTGAAGAACGTGAGCGCGGCAACCGCCACCAAATCCTCCGCGATGAGCATGGAGAACAAAAGAGGCATGAGCGGGTCCCTTGCCGTTCCCTTCTCCCCGGCGATTTTGTACATTATGGCGGTGCTTGTGATTGCCACCATGGCGCCGACATACATTGCGGCGGTCAGGTCCAGCCCGAAATAAAGCGCCACTTCATAGCCGAAGAAGAACAGTATGGACATCTTGAAAAACGTCACGAGGATTGCGCGGAAGCCGGACTTGAGCATGCGCGAAATGGAAAACTCAATCCCGACCGTGAAAAGCAGGAGTATGGCCCCCAGGCTTGAAAACGCGCCGATGAGCGATTGGTTTTTCACAAGCGCAAGCACATTGGGGCCCGCCACCATGCCGAAAACAAGCAAGCCCACCACGTAAGGCACCTTGAGGCGCGTGGCAAGCACCACCCCCAAAAGTGCGAACACCACGAAGAATGAAAATTCAACAAGCTGAAAGGTTGTTTCCGCCATTGCCATCTACCTTAGGAGCGATGATAGCGAAGCAAGCTTTAATAGCCTGCCCAACGGCAGCGCGGCGATTGCGCCCCTGCCGCTCTTCGAAAAAGCAAGCCAGCCCTCGAGCCTTTTCCTAAGCGCCTTCCGTTTCGCGTACTTTCCGCTGCCCGCCAATATTGCGCGCGCAAGATCGGCGGGGAGCATTGCCGCGATTTTCTTCACGTTTGCCGCCTCGTCCTTCTTGAAGTCGTCAAGCCTGCCAAGCGCCGCCTCGAGCCTCCTTTCCGTTTCCGCGTGCTCGCTCACCAGGTCCGCCTGCCTCTTTTCCGCCTCGCGCATTATCTCCTGCGGCGATCTTGCCTTCAGCCTCCCTTCCTCGGGGCGGAGCACGATGATGCGCGGCTCGCCTGGGCGTATGCCCTCCAGGCGCTCAAGCCGCTCGCGCCTGGCGTCCTCCTCCCTCTTTTCATGCGCGCCTTGCACCGCCTCCCCCGATGCGGCGCAGTAAAGCATCTCCGGCGAGGCGCTGTTGTGCAATATGCCCATGGAAACCGCCTCCGAGGCGGAAAGCGGCATCACGATGCCGGACTGCTGCTGCATTTCCTCCCTGGTCTTTTCCTTTTCGGTGACGGTCTCAGTGACTCCCGCCTGCGCCTGCGACTGCTTCATGTCCTCGTTGTAATATCCCCACGCAAAGGTGCTCGCCTGCTTGTTCTTCGTCTCCCCCGACGCCTGCTGCTGCACGCTTTCCACCACTATCTTGCTCCTCTCGGCCTCGTTTGCCGCGTTTTTCACTTCGTCGAGCTTCATGGCGTTCTGCACGTATTTCGCCGCGTTCTCGTATCCCCAGACAAACGAGGAGGCGTAAATCGCATTCTGCGCGCCCGGCGTGAGGGTGCCCATGAACTCGCTTACGCCCTTCGCGCGGAATGTCTTTTCAATCGAAGTCAGCGCGCCTGCGAACTGCTCGTCCGGCATTGCCATCGCCGACGCAAGGAAGTCCGCGCCCTTCCCCACCCTCATGCCGAATCGCCTGTTCTCCTCGTGCTCGCTGCCGCTTTCCTTTTTTTCAGCGTAAGTTTGGAAAATGAGCATCAATTGCACCGAGCATTCAGCGAAGAAAAAGAATATATTCCCACTGCCAGCCCAAACCCCGTGCAGCGGCATCAGAGCTTCATCACATTGTCGAACATCGGCGATATTTCTTTCACAAGGCCCGCCGCCTCCGGCACGGCAAGGATGAAAAACAGCCCGCCCATCCCGGCGCTTGCGAGCCTGCCGGTCAGGAAGCCTACGAATTCCGCCGTTTTTTCCTCCCCGTTCGCATCAAGGATTTCGTTGAGCGAATTTACCACCAGGAAGCTGTGGTTTCCTGCCGATGCCATGGCGCCTACCATGGCGGAAAGCCGGACGAGCTGCCTGGCGGAGTCGAAATAAGAGACTGAAAAGCCGGGCGACGGCGAGTGCCTCGCCCCGGTGGCGTCAATCCAGGCAATATCCATCGCAGAAAGGGGCATGTCCGCCTTTTCAGCGGGCGTGCCAAGCGTGAGGTATATCGCATTGGTGTTGAGGCGGGATATGAACTCGCTTGAGAATGCGGCATCAATGCCTTTCTTGGAGCCCACGACCGCGAGCGTATTCCTCTTGCCGGTGACCACTTCCCTTCCGAGCTCTTCGTACAGCCAGCTCTCGCCCATCTCAACCACTCACAGCCTCTCCTTTTTCACAATCTCCGACAGGGGCCTGCGCCTGTGCATGATGCCTGCCGAAGTGCTGCCTTTTTCCTCATAGCCGAGCCCCACCGCGATCGGCGCGCGGTTGCTTCCGAGATTGAGCGCCCTGCCGAGTTTTTTTTCGTCAAGGGAAAGCAGGCAGGCGCCCACGCCGGCCTCCTCCGCCTCGAGAATCATCATCAGCGCCGGCATTGCGGCCGACATCATCGCCTCGTCATTGCCTATCTCGCCCTTCACCATGCCCATATGCTTCTTTCCGCCGGATGCCTCGCTGGTCAGGGAAACCAGGACTGCCACGTCCGGCAAGGTGTGGAAATTCCCGTAATACGCCGCGCGGACAATCCCGCTTACCGCCTCCGGATTTTTCACCACGATGAAGCGCCATGGCTGCGCGTTGTGCGCCGATGGCGCCCAGCGGCCGGCCTCAAGTATTTTCCTGATTGCCGATTCCGGCACGTGCTTTTTGGAAAACTCGTAGGTAATCTTGCGCCTTTTTGCAAGGTCGAGGAAGGACTTCATGGCTTCCCTTCCGCGCGGGCGGTTTTTAACCCTTTTGTCCCGATTTTGCGCAGCTCCGCGCAGGCAAAAAAAGTGCGGAGACCTTCGGCCTGCGGCCGAAGAACCGCCTTTTTTCTGATGAAAAAAAGTGCGGCGTTGTGGTCTGCGAACCACTTCGCCCCAACTTTTTTTTCCGAGGAAAAAAAGTGCGGAGAGAGGGATTTTTGGGCCAGGGGGGAATCCACGCGGACTCTGCCTGTGTGAACCCACGAAGGCGCTAGGCCACAGGGTCCTAAGCCCTGCGCATTTGACCAGGCTCTGCCATCTCCGCGCAATGGTTGGGCTGGGCAACGATTAAAAACACAGCCTCCGAAGTTAAGCCCGGTGACCGCATGAGATATCACATTCTTGCAATATTCGCAGTTTCAATGCTGCTGCTGTTCGGATGCACGCAAACGCCGCCCGTCATAGTGAACGAGCCAAACGCATCCGCGCCGATTGTTGCGCCTGCGAACAACACCACGGCTGCGGCATCCCCCTGCTCTGCTGGGAATATCGTGCAGAACGACAACTGCTTCGCCTCGCTTGCCCTGGAAAAGTCAGACTCAAAATACTGCATGAGCATCTATTCGATAGACAAGCTCGACGCCTGCCTTTACAATTTCGCAAATTCCAGCCTCGAAATCTGCAAGCAGGTGACCGGGGCGGGCCTGCGCGTTTCCTGCCTCACGGCAAACGCAGTGCGCGAAAAATCGGAAAGCATCTGCAACATGATCGGCAACACCGAAGCCGCGGCAGCCTGCCTCCGGAATGTGCTCCCTCCATGCATGCTGATTTCCGGCGAGAGCGCGCGCAGCCTCTGCATCGCGCTTGACAAGGACGACTTCTCCCTCTGCAAGGACGATGCCTGCCTTTCAGGGTTTGCGCTCAACAAGTCAAGCGAGATTGCGTGCGGCGCAATCACCAAGCAGAACGACAGGTACTACTGCCTTGCGCTTGTGAAGAAAAGCGTGGGGACCTGCCTCGAAGCGCCGCTTGCGCCGGTGCAGGACTCCTGCATAGAGCAGGCGTCCGAAACGCTTGACGACGTCTCCGGCTGCAGCCTTGCCACCACCGACAGCACGTACCAGAACGGCTGCTACATGCACTTCGCGGTGGAGCGCAGCAATGCAACCATCTGCCAGTCTGTCGGCTCGGAAACCAGCCGCGATTCCTGCTACAAGAACTATTCAATCAGCACGGCAACCGTGGGCGCATGCCCCAAGGTGGTGGAATCGACCAACAGGGTCGACTGCTACTTCAAGGCGGCAAAGCTCAACCGCAAGCCATCGCTTTGCAACCCATTGCTTACAAACGACTACCTGAACACATGCTACTCCGGGGCCATCCTCTATCCAATAGAGGGCCCGCAGCCTTCCGACTGCCCCGAAATATCCTCCACCGACTGGCGCGACAAGTGCTACTACCAGGCTGCGCGCGCGACCTACAACGGCACGCTGTGCACCCTCATGACCGACGGCGCGTCCGACAAGAGGAACTGCCTGTCGCTGTTCAATTAGAGGAACAAGGAATCCCAATTCGAATTTAAGACGTCAGACCCGGAGTATGAAAACAGGCCCGGGATGGAGCTTCGCATGCGCATAGAAAAGCCCGGCAAAAAGGACCTGGACTGCCCGTGCATCCCCTCGCTTGAAAATCCTGCTTATTATGTGATGGGGCCCACCACTGGCAGGCGGGGTGCTGCCGCAGCGCCTGGTAAAAAGCCAGGCGGGCGCAATATGGCTTGATGCGCAAGCCGGGCTCGCGCTAAAGGGCAATAAAAATAAACTAAAAAGAGAAAGCTATTCTTCCTTCTTCTTGTGGGCATGGGCGTGCTTCTCTTCAGAAGGTGCAGCGGCTTCCTCCTTTGGCGCCTCTGCCTTCTCCGCAGGCTCGGCTTGCGCCGGGGCAGCCTCGGCAGGCTTCTCCTCGGCTTTTGCCTCCTGGATGGCCGCCTTCACGCTCTCGTCCGCAACCGCGGGCGCGGCTGCGCCTTCAGGCGCCACGACTTCCTCGCCCGGCTCCGCCTCGAACGCGGCCAAAGGCTTTGCGAACTCGTCGTAGGATGCAATCTTGCCCTTTCCCATCAGGTATTCGCGCGCGAGCAGGTAGAAGATGAGCGCAAGCGAGCGCCTTCCCTTGTTGTTGCACGGGATGACCCAGTCCACGAACGTGGTGATGTTGTCGCTGTCGCAAAGCCCCACTATCGGGATTCCCATGGTGCCTGCCTCGGTGACAGCCTGCCTTTCGCTCCTCGGGTCGCAGATGAGCAGGATTTTCGGCTCCACGAAGTCCGCGCGCGACACGTTGGTCAGGATGCCCGGGATGAACCTTCCCTGGAAGACCTTGATGCCCGTGACTGCGGAAAACACGGCTGCCGCGTTGCCGGAATATGTCCTCGATGCGACCACCATGACCTCGCCGGGCTCGTACTTGGCAAGGAGCTTCCCCGCCATCCGGATTCTCTCGTCTATTTTCCTCAGGTCAAGCACGTAGAGCCCGTCGTTCCTTATGCGGTAGATGAACGGGTTCATGTCCACGACTTTCAGCTTGGTGCCTATGTGTATGCCGGCCTCAAGGTACGTCTCTTGCTTTATCAGGAAATTTTCCGCCATTTTTTCACCTTTTTTCGGCTTTCCGCAGGCACTTTTCCCGCGCGCGCGGGCACGCCACTCTCGGAGCAGCCGGATATTACAATAAAATATGGGGCCATCGAGATTTGAATTTTCGGAACCCCGAACCTTTCATCCGGGGCGCTCTCGAATCTCTAGCACCCCAAGCTAGAAGGCTAGCCAGGTTACCCCATGGCCCCATCATCACGACACTGTATGATGCTGGACATTTGCCATGCCGATGTTCCCTATGGGGCCATGGAATGGCCCCATCAGGGTGCATGTTGCCAGCTTGCCCAATGGGGCCAATTGGCGCCCCATCAGCATGACACTGTTTGATGCTGGGAGCTTGCCCAGCTTATGTTGCCTATGGAGCCATGGAATGGCCCCATCAGCATGACATTTCTAGGACTTCCTGTACCTCACAATCTTGTCCATTACCTCGACGTGCGACATGAACATCCTGCGGCAGCAATACCGCTCAATCTCCATCTCCTCAAGCACCTTGGCGGGGTTCTTCCCCTCCTTGACGCGCTTCTGGTACTCCTCGTACTTGTCGGCAATCACTGCGCCGCAGGTAAAACATCGGATTGGAAAGTACATATGTCCACCTCACCTGTATGATTTCTGGAATCTTGCGCGCGCTTTCGGCCCCTTGTATTTCTTGGGCTCGACGCGCCTGAAGTCCTCGGCAATCATGAACCTGTCGTGGTCGATTATCCTGCCCTTGAGCGCATCATCGCCGGAAAATCCGACGAGCGCGCGGGCGATTGCGGTGCGGCACGCCTGCGCCTGGCCCATCTGGCCCCCGCCATAGACGTTCACCGATATGTCGACCTGCGACGCAATCTCCGGGGCAAGCCCCAAAGGCTCGGCTACCATCTGGCGCACGTACTTGTTGTCAATCGCATCCAGCCTCACGCTGTTGATGCGGATGACCCCCTTGCCCTTCCTGATGTGGGCGCGCGCCACGCTTTCCTTGCGCTTGCCTCGGAAAACGGAAATCGCTTCCTTCTTCTTCGCCTTCACAGGCTTTTTCTTCGCTGCAACCATGATATCACCTAGTCTTTCCTCACGTGCTTGCCAAGCTCATCGCAAAGCTCCCGAAGCGTGAATGTGACGCGCTTCTTCTCGTCCGATGCCTCCGGGATCTTCTGCGCCTTCGCCCCCTCCGGCGCGCCGACCACGACTTTCAGCCTGTGGTATGCGTCCCTTCCCCTCTTGCTCTTGTGCGGGAGCATGCCGCGGATAATCCTTCGGAGAAGCAAATGCGGGACGCGGGGCCACACCGGCGAGTCCTCCGGGTGGCGCTTGTTCTTCTGGCTCCTGCGCGAAAGGTAATGCTCCTTTGTGGCGGAGAGCGAGCCTGCCATCACCGCCTTGTCGGCGTTGATTATTTCCACGTGCTGGTTCGCAAGCAAGAGCTTTGCCACTCGTGCGGAAAGCCTGCCTACGACAGCGCCTGATGCATCAATTGTCACCATGTTTTCACCTGTCAATCACTTGATTATTACGACGTCCTTGCCTGTGGGGTGCTTCTTTGCAATGTCCACAAGCGTCATTGCCTTGCCCCCTGCCGCCTCAATCGCCTTTTTCGCGGATGCGGAAAATGCCATCGCCCCGACCGTGAGCTTGGGCGAGCATGTGCCCGAGCCAAGCACCTTGTCCACCACGACCACTGACGCGCCGTCCTTCACGTTTGCCGATATCCTGCTTACGTTCACCCCGCACTTCGTGCGCGACGACGCGGACAGGAGCTCAAGCACGCGCTTCCAAAACAGGGTCTTCCTCGCTTCGGCGGGGATGCCTGCGGATATCTTCATATTCTTCGGCGAAAATTTTTCCT
>JBAZBT010000005.1:0-20271 GCA_041671345.1 Candidatus Micrarchaeia archaeon | reverse complement strand
TGATCTCTGGGTTATGAGCCCAGCGGGCACTCCAAACTACCCTATCCCGCTACAAGGCGTATTAGAGATAAGGGGATTAAAAAGCTTGGCAATCGCCCACGGCTGGAAAACAGGCGGCAAGGCTACAAAATCCCGGCCCTGCCCCTCTTGGAATCAAAAAACTCAAGGCAGCTCCCGCAGGAGTTGCACCGGAAGCGCGCGTCCACGGCCTCCGGGAAGTCCATCACCTTCTGCTGGCTGCAGCACGCGCACCTGTACCCTTCCTTGCCTGTTGCCTGCGTGGCTTCCTCCATCACCTCTGCGCCGCCGACATCCTTCAGCCTTTCCTCATCCATCTTCCAAATATAGGAGTACCAGCCGCTGTCGCGGTCCCGCACGCGGGTGTATGCGAAAACTCCGCGGTTGTGCAGCCTGTTCAGCACCACCCGGACCTCGCTTGGCTTTATGCCTGTCTTTTTCGCAAGCTCGTCGTCGCTCATGTCCCTGTCGAACTCGCGTATCACGTCTATCGTGTTCTCCCCGCCCATCTCAATGAGCCGCTGGCGCGCCGCGGCGTCCGCCAGCACCGCCGCCCTCGCAGCCTTGGAGTATGTGCTCCGCTTCACTACGATGTCCGCGTTCGCGGTTTTCCTGGCCGGGTATGTTTTTTTTGTTTTCGAGAAAGGCGCCCTTCTTCCGAAAAGCCCGGCGGGCTGCGCACTTGCCGCGGTTTGGGGGATTGCAATCTGCGGGGGTTCCTGTTTTCTTGATGTTTTACGAGAAGCAGCACTGGTCTTTTTTCTGATTTTGAATTTATTTTTCGGATTAGCCATCCAAAATCACATTGTTTTTCTGACACATCCCTTATATATCCTTTCAGTCGCTTTCACCATGAAGCACTACCTTGCCACACGCATTTGGCACGATTTTGAGCTTGCCTGAAAATTCCTTCCCGAGCTCTTTCCCGTCAAAATACCTGTCCAAAAAAAGCGAAAGCGCGCCGACTTCCGAGTGCGGCTGTGTCGTAACGGACAGGTTGCAGTCCGCAAGCTCATACGCCTCGCGCGGGACCTTGCCCGCGCCTATAACCACCACGCATTTTTTCGAGGAAAGCTTTTTCGCGGCCGCGCGGAAATCCTCGCCGTACATTGTGAGGTGCGCCACTTTCCAGCCCGCGCGCTTCCTCTCAACGAGGAACTTCCTCCAATTCTGCTCGTACCTCACCTTGAACCCGCCGCCCCAGGCCTCGGACACGCGCGCGATGCCATCCACCACCGACTCGTCCCTGTCGCCGGAAAGCACGCCTTCGGTCGCGCCGAGCGCGCGCGCCACCAGGAAAACGTGGGTGGTTATCCTCTGGTCGCGCATCTGGCGGTGCCCCAGCCTCAAAACGCAAACTTCTGCCATGGCATCTTCTCCATCCTCGTGCTTTAAAACCTTGCAGCCAAAACCACGCCATGCAAAAAATCCTCATAGACACCAACATGCTCCTGTCCCAATTCGAATACGCCTACGACCTGCCAGGCGAGCTGCGGCGCATAGCATCCGAGCCGTTCACGCTTGTCATCCCCTCGGCAGTGATGGCGGAGCTTGGCACGATTGCCGGCAAGACGGGCAGCAAGGCCTCCGCCGCGCGCTTTGCCCTTCAGAACCTTCCCAGGATAAAAACGCTTTTCCCGGTCGAGGTGGCGGAAGAGCGGGGATTTCCCGCGCGCGCCGACGATTGGATTTTTAAATACGCGCAGGAGAACCATTCCTGCGTTGCCACCAACGACGTGGCATTGCGCAGGCGGCTGCTGGCGTTGGGAGTGCCTGTAATCGCAGTGAAGGGGAAATCCAAGCTGGATTATGTCTAGCAGCCTTGCCTGCATTCAAATTTCTGAAAAATCCGAGGTGATAATTTGGTGATGTCAGGAACTGTGCCGGATGTTGTGCTTTATCTCCCGGTCGCGCTTGCGCTGATCGGCATAGCGTATGGCGTGATTGTCTCGCTCTCCATCTTCAAGAAAAGCGAGGGGACGGCAAAGATGAGGAAAATCTCGGGCGCCATCCGCGAGGGCGCGGATGCCTATCTTGCGCGCCAGTTCAGGACAATCTCGCTGTTTGCAGTGGCGCTTGCCATAATCGTTTATCTTGCGCTGGGCCCGCTTGTCGCAATCGCATTCGTGGTCGGCGCGGCGTGCTCGGGCCTGGTGGGGTATTTCGGCATGTATCTCGCAGTGCGCTCGAACGCGCGCGCTGCGCAGGCATCGCTGTCTTCCATGCAGGACGCCCTCTCGGTCCCGTTCTCGGCGGGCGTGGTCTCGGGCTCTCTCGTTTCAGGCGTGGGGCTTCTGGGGGTTGCAGTCGTTTTCATAGGCGTCTACCTCTCGCTTGGCGCAAGCACGGCCGCCCTCGCATCCGCGGGGCAGGCCCTCATCGGCTTCGGCTTCGGGGCCAACCTGCTCGCCCTTTTCATGAGGGTGGGCGGAGGCATCTTCACCAAGGCGGCGGATGTGGGCGCAGACCTGGTCGGCAAGGTGGAAAAGGGGATTCCTGAGGACGACCCGCGGAACCCGGCGACCATTGCCGACAACGTCGGCGACAATGTGGGCGACTGCGCTGGGATGGGCGCGGACGTTTTCGAATCCTATACCGTGACAATCATATCCACCATGGTGCTTGGGATGGTGTCATACGGCATCTCGGGCGCGGTGTTCCCGCTTTTGGTGGCCGGCATCGGCATGCTCATCGCACTCGCGTGCAGCGTGTTCGTGCGCGTGAAAAGCGAGGGCGAATACCCGTTCGAGGCGATGAGGCGCGGCTTCCTGTACTCCACCGTGCTCCAGGCAATCGCATTTGCGGCGCTCTCGCTCTTCGTGCTCAACACAAGCGCGGCGTTCTTTGCGCTCCTAACCGGCCTGTTTGCCACGCACGTCATCATGACATTCACGGACTACTACACCTCGACCAAGCACAAACCGGTGCAGGAGATTGCCGCTGCCGCAAAATCCGGCGCAGGCACCAACCTGATTGCAGGGCTCGGGGCAGGCATGGAATCCGCGGTTGTCGGCGTGCTCGTGGTGGCCGCGTCCATCGCAGTCGGCTATTTCGGCTTCGGGCTCGGCTACTTCGGCATCGCGCTCGTTGGCCTGGGGATGCTCTCCACCACCGCGATGATAATGGCAATGGACACGTTCGGGCCCATTTCCGACAATGCAAACGGCATTGGCGAAATGTCCGGGCTTGAGGCAAAAGGCAGGAAGAGGATGGACGTGCTGGACGCGGTCGGCAACACCACCAAGGCGGTCACCAAGGGGTTTGCCATCTCCTCCGCGGCAATCGCCGCAGTGGCGCTGTTCTCCACCTACTTCGAGACCACGGGCCTCACGGCGATAAATATCGCCCTCCCCAACGTGTTCATCGGGCTTCTCATCGGAGGCGCGCTGCCGTTCATCTTCTCCTCGCTCACAATGAAGGCGGTGGGGCGTGCGGCAAACCTGGTGGTGGAGGAGGTGCGCAGGCAATTCCGCGACCCCGCCATCATGAAAGGCACCAAGGACCCCGATTACGCCGCATGCGTGGACATCTCCACCAAGGCGGCCATAGACTCGCTTTACCTGCCGGCAGCCATCGTAGTGCTCACGCCCATAGCGCTCGGCTTCACGCTGGGGCTTGAGGCGCTGGGT
The DNA here is from genome assembly GCA_041671345.1 of Candidatus Micrarchaeia archaeon. Taxonomy (GTDB): domain Archaea; phylum Micrarchaeota; class Micrarchaeia; order Anstonellales; family Anstonellaceae; genus UBA10161. The sequence continues at coordinate 16,624 of JBAZBT010000005.1, read as the reverse complement.
GGCTTCCTTGCGGGCGCCATACTGGTGTCCCAGCTCATGGCGGTGTTCATGTCGAACGCAGGCGGGGCATGGGACAATGCCAAGAAGTACATCGAGGAGGGGCACTTTGGCGGGAAAGGCTCGGAAGCGCACAAGGCGGCCGTGGTGGGCGACACCGTCGGCGACCCGTTCAAGGACACGTCGGGCCCGGCGCTCAACCCCATGATAAAGATACTCAACATCGTCTCGCTGCTTGTCGCGGCAATCATCGCCGGCAAGCAGGTTGGGGCCATCTAGCCTTGAGCGTCCTTTTCCCTTTTTTCCTTCCTTTCTTCTTTTTTCTTTTATGCTTTGCCTCTTTCGCTTTCAAAAATAGCGGCAGCGCCGGCCCAGGCCCTCTCACACATCGTTTTTCTTGCTGGTTTTTTCGGCGTAATGGAGCGAAATCAGCTCCTTTATCTTCAGGACGCAATTCTCATGCGAGCCGACGAATTCGATTTTGAATCTGCCATCGACCAGCGCGTTCGTATCCTTGCTTTCGCAGTAGACCAGCGGCTCCGAGAAAATTTCCCCCGCATTGTTTCCATAATAGGTGTATTTGAAAGCGGTCACGACCTGCACTGTGTGCGGCGCGTCAGAGTCCGAAGCCACCCCGTTATCCCTGACCACTGCGTAGAGCCCCGGCGGCGCGGTGCAGATGGTTATCCTGACATCTTCATTTTTTCCCATTGTTTTGCCCCAAGCCCCGCCATTATCTTATTCCCGTGTCTATGTCAAAGTCCATCTGGATCTCATGCCCTTTCTCGATTGAGAATGATTGGGTGTAGTCCAGGCTTGGCAATCCGAACGATTTGCCCGCAGCATCCGTCACATTCACCAGGTAGCTGCCTGCCCCTAGCTTGACCCCGTAGTAGCCGCTGGAAGCAGCGCTTGCCTGGGCGACCAGCGCCTTGCTTGTGGCGTTGTAGACATTCACGCGCACCGCGCTGTAGTCAAACACCCTGCTGCACGGCTCCAATGGGCAGAGCGGTCCGATTGTCACCTTCCCATAAAGGGTGTAATTTGCCGGCGGGGCGGGCGGAAGGGTGTAATTTGCCGGCGGGCAGGCTGCGAACTCGCAGCTTTGCCCCTGGCGCGCGACAGAGCTGCCATCCGGGCAGGTTTTCGTTTCATTTGAGCAATTTTGCGGGGGGAGGGTTGGGCACGCTGCGAACTCGCAATTTGGGCCAATCCTTCCGACCGCGCTTCCGTCCGGGCATATCTTTGCATCTGCCGTGCACGCGCGCAAAACGATTGGGGCATTCTGCGCGCAGCCATAAATGAGCAGCAACGCAAGCATCGCAGCAGCAATCAAAAGCATTTTCATATGGTCACCTTTTGGGTCCGCATCCGGTAATTGAGATTATCAGGAATTCCGCCGCATCATGGAGAAGCCCCTGCACCCCGGGCTGCCCCCCGCCTTCCGAAAGGTCAAGCTCAATCGGCTCCGGCGCGCCTTCCTCCTGCCGGCCTGGCGCCCCGTCCTCCCGTTTTCCAATGGCAACCAGCCCGCCTGCGGCAATCGCACTGAATTGCACCAACGACAATTGCATGGCATCACCATCTGGGCGGGCCCTCCCGCTTCCTATGTTCCCTCAAATATTCGAGTTCGGGTTGCACTTGTTCAGGCACCCGAGCTTATCGTCATTATTGGCAAGGCCGTAGCACTTGTTGTAGTCCCTGCTTTCGGACCCGCACCACACCGCTATGCAGGAAAGCCTTTCCTGCTGCTCGGAAATCGCAACGCAGGCCGCCAGGCCGTTCTCCTTCGGGCACGCAGCGAATTCGCAATCCTTGCCCTGCCTGCCGACCGCGCTGCCGTCCGGGCATATCTTCGCCTCAAGCGTGCATGCCTGCGCAGGCTCATTCTCGTTTTCCAGCAGCCTCTTCACCACTATGGCGCCGCCGTTGACCGTTATGCTGGCGCTTGCCGGTATCCCGATTCCAACCCCAACATCGCCTTTCTCATCCATGCCGACCTCTATATCCTCCTTGGTCCTGCCCCCGAACACCTTAACATCCCCCCTGGAGCTTGCATCGACTTCGGCGCCTTCACGCCTCTGCATGCGCACCACCGGCGCCAGGATGTACTTGCCGCTGCCTGTCACATGGACGGACTTGTCCGCCAGGAAGTCAAATGTCACCGCAGTCGTCGCATTCGGCTTTATCTCGAATCCGCCGACAATCTTCAGGTCCCCTGATGGCAGCGTTGCCTCGTGCTCGCCGGTTGCGTCGGCAATCATCACCTTTGATATGTGCATGCGCACCTGCCCGTAGGCGCCCGCTTCAAGGCCCGTGTCCGCAATAAGCGCCTGGCTCCCGCTTTCCCGGAGCTGCAGGAGGTCGTAAGTATAAGGGGACGAAGAAACGGTCACCCATCCGCTGGCGGCATGCTGCGCCTCAAGGCGGTCCACGGTCACTTTCACGCTTGTCACGCTGCCCATGTCGGCGGCAGCGTCAGCCATGGTGAACACCGCCCTTCCCTGGCCTGAAGATTGGGCGATTCCAAGCTGCGCGCAGCCCGGGGCAACCAGCATTATCGCAGCTGCCATTGCCACTGCGAAAAGCAAAACGGTCCTTCTTGTTTCCATAAATACACCTCTTCATCCTTCAGAATCCCCATCCCATGAAATGGATAAGGAGCACCAGTATCACGCCAGGAATCCCTGCAATTGCAACCGTGCCGACCGAAAAAAGGTTGATCACGACGTTTTGCACCAGGAACAGGTTCACAACCAGGAAGATTACTATGCCGACGACCGCATTGGCGACGAGGTGCACGGGGTTTTTCAGGAAGGAGTACAGCAGGTACAGTATGAACACTGCGACCAGCAACGCCCCCAGTTCTACAAACATGACCATATTCCCACCCCTTCACATGCCGGGCTTCCGCCCCTATTCAGCATAAAACCCCAAATTCGAGAATCGGAACAGGAGGATGAGCAAAAGGCCAACCAGCCCCCCTATCGCCACTATCAGGACGGTGATTATGTTGATGGGCACCCCCACCCTGAAAATCATGTTCAAAAGCATCAAAAGGACGATTGCGATGACGGAATTGACGAGCAGCGCCACCGGGTTCTGGATGAACACGATGAGCAGCCAAAGTGCGACTAGCGCGAGTATGAGCGCCCCAAGTTCCACGTATTGTTTTGCCATGCCTTATCCCCTCGTTGGTTTTTTCATCTGGTTGAAATGCTGCCGCACGAAACGCCCCCTATCGACACGCCGATATTGTCGTTTATGGGCCTGCCTGAAAAATCGCAATATATGTCGCTGTAAAGGGGCATTCCCGCCGGGGTGCCTCCCCCTCCGAGCGTGTGCCTGGTGGTGGTGCGGTCGCACACCCACACAAGCTCGTCCTGGGGCGAAAAGCCAGAGAACTGCACCCTTGCCTCGTAAACGTAATTGGCGAGGTCGCGCTTCACGCTAGACTGGTCAATATGGCAGGCTTTGGCGGCCTGGGGCTGCTGGACGACGAGGGTTTGCAGCGCGCATACTGCGCCATCTGCCTTTATCCACACCTCTATATTGCCCGGGGTGTCAAACTGGCACAGCCTGGAGCCCCTGGTGAGGCCGCCTGTGGAAATTCCGCGTATTTCATTGCCGCAGTTGTAGGTGAACGCCACCTTCTGCTCCGACTGCACGGCAAAGCCTATCTCCGTGGAGCTGCCTGGCTGGATGGTGGATGGGTTGAGGGTAAGCGCGCAGGTGTGCTGCGACTGCAGCGGCGGCTGGGCCGCAGTGTTGCCATTCTCGGCGTTTGCGCCTGTCCTCGCATTGATTGCCGGCGGGTTCTGCGCAGGCTGCTGTTGCTGGGCAGAAGGCGCTTGCGGGGTGCCTGTGCAGCCCAGCAGCAGAATCGTTGCGACCATGGCTGCCATTAGCAAAAATCCAGTATCCATAAAATCCACCGTCCAATTCCATCCGATGCCGGGATTACGTCTTCATGATGCGCTTGCCTGCCGGGCGGTTCTTGACCATTCTTTTCCCTCCCTTGCTGGCCGCTGCGCGCGTCTTGGCTGCCGTCATCCTTCCGCCCCTGCTTTTCTTTGCCATATATATGCACCTCAATGCGTTGTTCGTTTCAGCTCAGTATCATATTCATTTCAACTCATCTTCAAGTTGCCGCTTTCCCCCGGCCCGGGCATCTTACGTCCCTTCGGTCTTGGTTGATTTCTGCATCCGCGTCTGCTCGACTCTCCTGCCCGGCGCGTACTTGCCGCGCTTCCTGTTCGGGCTGGAAGTCGTGGTGGTGGTCTCGCTGCTGACGCTCCCTTGCTTGTCGTTGCCGTAATAGTGCCCGGCGATGAACATCAGTATCGAGATGATTACCATCAGGCTGGGGAAGCCGACGTAAATCGCCGGGACCAGCAAGCCCGGGATGTCCGCCTGGAGCTTGAGAAGCTCGGGCGGCGCCGCTATTCCGCACGCCTCCAGCTTGCCTTGCGATGACGCCACAAATGCCACGGTTGCGCCCAGGATGCCTGTGCCGTAATTCACCACCGCGAATGTGGTGATGGCAATCATCAAAATGACGACCAGGGCCAGCACCCCGGACACGACGTTATTTTTACCCATTCAAACCATCTCCATTTCCGTTTTGCCGATGTTTGCCGCTCCCACGGCGACCCGGCCACGACAGGGGCGGCGCGCCCCTATTCCCCATTCCTTTCCTGATAGGACAGCAAAACAACCGCTCCGACGCCCGCGCCGGCAATCACAAACCCGAGGCCGTGATACAGCATGAAGTTTTCGAGGAAGAGCGCGAAGCCCCAAACCATGAAAAACACGCCGACAAAAACGAGCGAGACCCGTATCAGGGACTGCTCGAGCGGCTTTTTGATCCTCAAAAAGGCGCGCTCAATCCCGTCGGACACCGAGTCCGAGATGGTGCCCTGGACCGTGCCAGATACGTCTATCACGCTCTTGATGCCTTCGATGAAGGCCATGGCGGCGTCAAAGATGCCCATTTAGTCCCTCTTTGCAAGCAAAGTGCCCAATGCAACCCCGCCGATGAACGACCCTAGCACGAACGCCTTCGGGTGCTCCCTTATCATGGCCTCGATGTCCTCGTTCTTCGCATACGCATACTTCTGGGCCTTGGTTATGTCCAGCTGGGCCTCCCGCTGGATTTCGCCAATCCTGCCTGCGGCTTCTTTCCGTATTTCGCCCGCCCTGCCGGTTATTCCGGCTTCAAATTCCCTGTCCAGGATCCGTCCGTTCTTAGCCATGATATCTCCCTCGCTTTATTCTATTATGAATATAACATGGTATTAGCCTTACTAATATATATAGGTATGTATCAGCCCGATAGTTATATATTATATCTCCTGCCTATATTGCAATATGAACATGCTCCGCCAGCTCCAACTCCGCAATTACCTGTTTTGGGCAGTGCTGCTGGGGTTCCTTTTGGTTTCGGCGTTCATGGTGCTGCCTTTCGTAGGCGCGATAATTTCCGCCTACATACTGGCTTACCTGGTGAGGCCGGTTTTCCTCAGGCTTGCGCCGCGGTTCGGCAACACGCCCGCCGCGATTCTCTGCCTCCTGGCCACGATTATAGTGATAGTGGTGCCCATCTCCCTGATTGCCGTCGGCATCCTGGACCAGATGAGCGGAATCTCCACGAACCAGGAAATTTCAAACATAGTCGATGCATTCACGGCCCGGCCTTTCCTGAGAGGCCTAAGCATCAACACCGTCGACCTCAAGGCGGCCATCATCCTGGCTGTGAACAACATGACCAATTCGGCCATCGAGTCCATCCCGAATGTCATCATCGGCCTGGTCGTCACTCTGAATTGCATGTTCTATCTCATGTGCAATTGGAACCAGCTCGCTTCGCATATGAAGAAGTACCTGCCGTTCAAGAACAATGACAAAATGCTCGCCGAGCTCGGGGGCACGGCCGACGCGATCATCCGCGGCCACGGCTCGGTCTCGCTGCTCGAGGGCGTCATCGCGTTTTTTGGCTTCTCATTGCTCGGGATACAGGCGAGCCTGATATTCGCGGTCGTGCTTTTCATATTCGCCTTCATGCCGGGCATCGGGACGGAGCTGGTCTGGGTCCCGATGGCATTCTATTATTTCTCCATCGGCCAATACGCGACGATGTGGGGCATTATCGCAATCGGCCTTCTCCTCTGGGTCGGAATCGAGTTTTACTTCTATACCCGCTTTGTGGGCGCCAAGTCCCGCATCCATCCGTTCCTCCTGCTCATCGGCGTGCTCGGGGGGATAGGCGTTTTCGGGATTTTCGGGTTCATCATAGGCCCGCTGATACTGGTGAATTCAATCAAGATAATCGAAGGGGCGATAGGGTCCCGCGAAGTCTGAGCCGCAGCGCTGCGCCCATTTTTGGATGCGCCGAATCCGCCGCCCATCCCCCCGCACGGCTTACAGAATCAGAGGTAGTACCTGAAATTCTTCTCAAACAGCATAGTGAACTTCTTGTAGTCCGCGGGGTGCGCCTTGACCTGCCCGTCATAAACTGACGTTATGAGGCCATATGCCTTTTTCTGCTCGGCATTCAGCGTATCCATGAGCACGGGTTTCCTGCGGTATGCCTCGGTCTTCCAGCCGACCGAAAGGACGGCATCCATGATTTTCCAAATCTTTTCCTTGCTTACGGATGCGATGCTTTCCAATGGCTTGGTCGGGTTTGCCGCGTTCTTCGCGCAAAGGAAATGGTAGTTGAACTTGGAGCCCACCAGCCTTGAAAACTCAGGGGAGGAAGTCACATTCCAAATGCCTGCCGAGAATGGCGTCAGGAAAGGGTCATTGACCAGCCCGTGGCGCTCGTCGTAATTGATGAAATATTGGCGCCAAATCGCCTCCAGGTTTGTTTCAGTCAGGTAATACTTGAGTATGGGCGACCCGAAGAACAGGTCCCCCGCATCCAGCTTGTCGATTGAAAGCAGCCCCTTTCCGCCCAGCTTCTTGAAGCGCTCGCTCCAATGTTTCTGCCCGGCGGATTTAATCCCAAGCAATCTGCCAATCTGCCCCTTGGTCATCTTATTTGGCATGGTCCAGATTAGCGCAAGCAGGATTTCCTCGTCGGTGTAATTTGCGGCTTTTGGCATCGGGTCACCTTCTGTTCAGTATCTTATATGCTGTTATTTAATAATGGTAATGTTTGTTCTCAAAATCAGCTATTCAGCCAGCCTTTTCTGCACAGCTTCCCCTTCGAGCTCGTGGAGCGCGTTTGACGCCACCCACTTTGCCGAAGCGGAGTCGATTTTCGCGATTTGGCGCGCGACCTCGATTGCCTCGCGGTTGAGCGTGAGGCTCCTCTTGCCAATCTGCCTAAGCGCCCAATTGACCGCTTTCTTCACGAAATTCCTCTCGTCCGTCGCGCCGCGGATGATGTGCGGGAAGAACTTCTCAAAAGCGGCCTTTCCCGCGCGCTTGTCATGCGCCGCAAGCGTTGCCATGAGGACATAGCCTGCGCGCTTCACGTATTCCTCCTTCCGAAAGCTCCACTCAACCGCCTTCTTGTGCGCAAAATCCGTCTTGTCGAACAGGTTGCCGCACACAGAGTCGCACAGGTCCCAGGAGTCAAAGTCAGCCGCCCAGTCGTCCATCTGCCGCTCTGTCACGCGCTTGTAATCGTCAATGTAGGCTGCAAGTATCCGTGCCTCATGCACCTGCGTCCGCCACAGGTCAAACGCCAGGCCGTGGTGCAGGCCAATGTGCTTTGCCAGCCTGCGGAGCTCAGGTATGGCGATGCCGCACGCATGGTCGACATTGATGCCGAAGTTGGCCATGCTCTCCAGGTTCTTTGCCTTTCCCTTGTGGCGCAGGTGCAATACCAGCTCGTTTGCATTCATAATGGCAGATTTGACGAAAAGCTATATAAGGCGCGGGCAACAGAAACAATGCATGGCAACCGAAGCAATGCTTGAGATGCCGGCAATGAAAATCGGCAAGCAAAATCCCCAAATCCCCAAGCCGGGGGAAAACCTGTTTTTCGTCACGCGCGAAGCCACCGGGGAAAGCAACAGGCGCGCGCTTGGCCTCATTGCAAAGGTGGCAGACCAGTTCCCGATGGACTCGGTGATAAAAAAGGAGATTTCCGACCTCAGGGCGCAAATCAAGAAGGACCCCGCCATTCTCATGAAAATGACATCCACGATAGGAGTTGAGCAAATTGCCTAAGATGCCAAGGAAAAAAACAAACGGCAACTCCGTGTATTCCGTCAAGCTCGAGATTGGCGGCACCACCAAGATATTCACTCTCCGCGTAGGCAAGGATTTCACCGAGCTCTCGCTCATGAAGGACGGCAAGTTCGTCGAGATACTGCGCGAGGAGGACAAGGAAGTCACGCACGAAAAATTCTGAGGTGTTCCAATGTTCGTTTTCCAGGTCGGGGCGCAAAAATCTTCGTCCGAGCAGCAGCAGTTTTCCACCAGGATTTTCACTGGCAAGGACGCGCAGCGCATACTTCAGCAGGGCGTGATGCCGGTGTGCGAACAGATGCTTTTAAAGGTACACAACATTTAGGTCTTCTTATGGGCAAAGAAAAGCTTCCAAAGCCGGGCAGCATCCCCTGGGACAAGATAAAGGAAGTGCGCGTCAGCTCCGACGGCAAGGCGTCCAGCTTCGAGTTCGACCTCAACGGCAGCCGCCAGCGCATGACCGTGACTGTGGCGCCGGGGCAGACCGAGCTCACGCTTTCATCCGACAAGGGCGAGCCGGTGGTGAGCGCCATCCAGCGTGGCAACGAAATAAAGATACTCGACTTCTCCGAGAGAATCGCGCTGCAGCGGCGCGGCGGCGCGTTCATGATGAACAAAAAAATCAAGAAGAAATAAAATTTCCCTGCCTCTTTATTGTCGAGAAACACCCCTGCAGCCGCGCAAGCCCTAGCCCTGCTTCTTTATTATCGAGAAAATGTCCCCTTCCTGCAGCACATGCTGCATGCCCACCTTCTGCCCGGGGAATTTCGCGCTCTTCCCCCAGACGAGCGCGTACTTGAAGTCGCGCGCGAGGTCGCGATGCAGCCTGGCGCACGCGTCCTCTATGGTGGCGCCCGTCCTCATCATCATCGGCTCCTTCAGGTCGGCAACGTCGGTGCGCGGCTTGGTGTACACCCTCATCATGCGCAGACCATCAAAAATCGCCTTCTTCAGCTCCTCGACGTTCTGCCCCTTCTCTGCGGAAACGGGCACGTAATCGAATTTTATCGCCTTGAGGTACTCCGCGCTCACCATGTCCACCTTGTTCAGGACAACCAGCGAATGGTTGTATTTGCGGTTTCCCGCAAGCACGTCGATGAGCCTGTCCACCGTCGCATCCTCGCGGAAAACAACGGACGCGTTGTGCATCCCGTACTCGTTTATCACGCCGGTAATCATCCTCTCGTTGAGCTTGGTGAGCGGGACGGTCGAATTGATTTCCACCCCGCCGCGCAGCTTTTTCGTGATGTAGATTTTCGGCGGCTCCTCGTCAAGGCGGATGCCGATCCCAGCCAGCTCCTCCTTTATGTTCGCCAGGATGCCGGGCTGGAAAACGTCGAGAAGGATGAGCACAAGGTCCGCATTCCTCGCGACCGCAAGCACTTCCTTGCCCCTGCCCTTGCCTTCCTTTGCGCCCACGATGATTCCCGGCAGGTCCAAAAGCTGTATCTTCGCGCCGTTGTACTCCATCACGCCCGGGATGCATGTGAGCGTGGTGAATGCGTAGGACGCGGTTTTTGATTTGGCGCCTGTGAGGACGTTGAGGAGGGTCGATTTCCCCACTGAGGGCAGGCCTATGAAAACGACCGTGGCGTCCCCGCTTTTCTTGACATCGAAGCCGCCGGTCCTGACCCCTGACTTTTTCGGCGCGATTATCTCGCGCTTGAGCTTTGCAATCTTCGCCTTGAGAAGCCCGATATGGTATTCAGTGGCCTTGTTCTTCTGCGTGCGCGCCATCTCCTCTTCCAGCTCGCGCAGCTTCTCTTCATATCCCATGCGCCTATTCAGCCACCAAGTCATTTAAAACTGCGGCACCCAATTTCCTGCATGGCAAAGGCAAAATCCCCAAAAACAGGCGAGATTGGAGAAAAGGCAGGCGCAAATCCTGCCGGCAGGCCAAAGCTGCAAGCCGCCGCGGCATCCGCTGCAAAGCCCGGCGACCTCGTCCTGGTGGATTGCAGCCTGGGCGGGCAGAAAGGCATCCTCCTCCCGTCCGCAAATCCGGAAGCGATCGCCATCAAGCTCCCCTCGGGCTACAACATCGGCATAAATCAGGCGAGCATCAGGAAAATCGAGGTTCTTGAAACCGGCAAGCCGCCATCGTCGGCATCGCACGTGCGCGAAAGCCCCGCGCCAAAAAAGGATTTCCTTTCCATCCTGGGCTGCGGCGGCACAATCGCCTCAAGAATCGACTACCGGACAGGGGCGGTGGATGCCGCAACCACGCCTGCGGAGCTGGTGGCCGCGTTTGCCCACCTTTCCAAAAGGCCTCTCCGCGCAAAGTCGCTCTTTTCCATATCTTCCGAGGACACCACGCACATCCACTGGCAGAAAATCGCGCAGGCTGCGGCGGACGAAATAAACGGCGGCGCGCAGGGGGTGGTGGTGACGCACGGCACGGACACGTTGTCCTACTCGTCCGCGGCGCTTTCCTTCATGCTGCAGAACCTGCCATGCCCCGTGATTTTCACGGGCAGCCAGCGGAGCTCGGACCGAAGCTCGTCCGACGCGGCGCTCAACATGCAGGCCTCGCTCCTAGGGGCGGACTCCGACCTGTCGGGCGTTTTCATCTGCATGCACGAGAACCTCTCGGACGACTCATGCCTCCTCCACTTCGGCGCCAAGGTTCGGAAAATGCACACCTCGCGCCGCGACGCCTTCCGCTCCATAAACTGCAGGCCGGCCGCGCGGATTTCCCCCCTCCAGGGCAGGCTCGAGAAAATCTCGCAGCTTGCGCAGCCGCGCAATCCCGGCAAGCCATCGCTTGACACCAGGATGAACCCCAACGTCGCGCTCCTCTACTCGTATCCGGGCATAAGGCCGGAGCTGATTGCGTCCCTCTCAAAATACGACGGGGTGGTGATAGCGGGCACAGGGCTCGGGCACGTGCCTTCGAACACATCTAATGACGAGGACGCAATGCCAGTCCTCAAGGAGGTTTCCGCGCTCATCTCGTCGGGCATCCCGGTGGTGATTGCGCCGCAGACGATTTACGGGCGGGTAAACCTCAGCGTCTATTCATCCGGCAGGGTGCTTGCAAAAGCCGGCGCAATCGGGCACCTGTGCGACTTCACCCCAGAAGCGGCATATGTGAAGCTCATGTGGGTGCTTGGGCGCGAGAAGAAGATGGAGCGCGTCCGCGGAATGATGGAAAAGAACATCGCAGGCGAAATCTCCGAACGCTCGGAAACAGTTGATTTTGACTTCTGATTTGCGGTTTGGCATTTGACGTGGTTGCCATGATGTGCGGGCTTGAAATACACCAGCGGCTCTCCGGCAGGAAGCTGTTCTGCTCCTGCGTTCCCCCAGACGAAGCCGGGGCAGGGGCGGGCGAAGCCGAGAAATTCACGCGCCGCCTCCACACCGTCCGCTCCGAGCTTGGCGAAGTGGACGCAGCCTCCGCGGCGGAGGCGAGCCGCAGCAGGGCGTTTTCCTACAGCGCACCGCTCCCTTCAACGTGCCTGGTGGAGTCCGACGAGGAGCCGCCGCACCCCCTTTCGCCCGAAGCCCTGCAGGCCGCCCTCACCATCTGCTCCCTCCTCTCTTCGCAGATGGTGGACGTGCTCCATGTGATGCGCAAGAACGTGATTGACGGCAGCAACACCAGCGGCTTCCAGCGCACGGCAATCGCCGGGCTGGGCGGGGCCATCTCCACCCCCTCAGGCGAGCTTCCCATACAGACGATTTGCATAGAGGAGGAAAGCGCGGGCATAATGGATGGGAAAGGCGGCCCATCCGCAGGCACGCCCCCTGCCCCGGCAGCGCAAGGCGCCAGGGAGCGCGCGCAATACGACCTGTCCCGCCTGGGGATCCCCCTGGTTGAAATTGCAACCTCGCCGGATTTGCACTCCGGGAAAGAGGCGCAGGAAGCCGCGCTTGCAATAGGCACGCTGCTCCGCAAGACCGGCATGGTGAGCCGCGGCATAGGCACCATACGCCAGGACCTCAACATCTCCATCCCCGGCGGCGCGCGCGTGGAAATCAAGGGCGTGCAGGAATTGCAGCTCATCGCGCTCAGCGTGGACCTGGAAGTCGCCCGCCAGGAAAAGCTCCTGGCGGTCCTTTCCGAGGCGAAATCGCGCCTCGCCGGCGTGCTCCCGCCTGAGAGCATAGCCGACGTAACCGACATTTTCCAAGGCACGCAATGCCAGATGGTCGCAAAGGCGCTTGGCGCAAAAGCGCGCGTGCTTGCGCTCCCCCTTCCCAAATACGCAGGGCTTATCGGGATTGAAATCTCCCCCAACCGCCGCTTTGGCAGCGAGCTTGCGGATTACGCGCGCGCCTGCGGCGTGAAGGGCCTGGTGCACTCGGACGAGGGCATGGAAAAATACGGCTTTTCGGACGACGAGCTTTCCGAGCTCCGCATGGCGCTTTCGCTTCGGGACGGGGATGCATTCCTCCTGGTGGTTGCGGACGAGAAAAAGGCGCGCGATGCGCTTTCAGCCGCGTTTGCCCGTGCGACGAATTTCACGATAATCGAGGAAACGCGCCGCTCCAACCCGGACGGCACCTCCAGCTACATGCGCCCGCTTCCGGGCAGGGCGAGGATGTACCCGGAAACCGACGTGGCTCCGATCGGGATAACAATGGAAATGCGGTCTGCTGCAAAAAAATCAGCGTCAGCCATGCTGGCGGCGGAGGGCGAGGCAAAGGATGCGCTTTCCTCCCTTCCCGCCGAGCTTGCAGTGCAGCTCTCAGCTGCAAAAGGGCTTCTTTCGCACGCAGCCTCCCACAAGAGCCGCGCGCCAACACCCGAGCTTTCAGTCTACATCACCGCCCTCGAAGCAGGAATCGACGGCAAGCTCGCAGCCTCCGCAATAACGAACACGCTGCAATCAATCAAGCGCGAAGGGGCGGCCACTCGCGCGCTCGACGAGGAGCGGCTCCTCTCCGCATTGCGCGCCTGCCAGGACGGCGTTTTCGCGCGCGCCGCGATGCAGGACGTGCTGCGCGAGATGTGCAAGGAAATTGCAATTACGCCGAAAGATGCGGCGCACAAGCTGGGGTTGGGGAAAATATCGGGCAATTCCCTTGCCAAGCTCATTGATGCGGAAAAACTCGACCTCGCCTCCCTCATGGCGAAATACCGCCTGCGCGTGGATGCGCAAGAGGCGCAGGCGCTTTTGGCGGGCCAAGCCAAGGCGTGAGCGCTGCAGGCCCCTGCCACCCCGCGCGCAGGGATTCCTGGGAAAGGCGGAAAAATGAGCGGGGGCACCAAGACTTTTAAACCCGTTTCGCCCCAATCCCATCATGGTCGCGCAAGCAACTGAGGGCGCACAACAGACGCCCGAATTCAAGCCGGCTCCATCCGAGATTTCCGCTCCCGACGGCAAGCCATACCACCTCATGGTGAGCCAGAACTGCTCGTACATCTACTCCTCGAACATCGAGCTTAGGAACTTCCCCGACAAGGAATCCCACATCTTCATGCACAGGCTCGAGGAGTGCCGCGGGAAAAACGTGCAGATGCTTCACCGCTGCTACCCCAAGCAGGACTCCTCCCTCCTCCAGCTTTTCATAATGGGGAAGACCGTGGGCACGATTGCGAACAGGACCGAGGCAATCATCCCCTACCTCCCCTACGCCCGCCAGGACAAGATTTGGAAGCACGGCGAGGCGCTTTCCGCCGAGATAGTGCTTCAGATGCTTTCCGCAGCCGGCTTCACCTCGGTTGCCACGTTCGACTGCCATTTCCTGAAAAAAGCAGGCGTTTTCACCTACAAGGGCCTGCAGCTGCGCAACTTTTCGCTTTCCGAGGAGCTGGTGGCGTACTTCAAGGTCAGGAAGCCAAACGCGCTTTTCATAAGCCCCGACCAGGGCGCGTCATACATGGTGGACGAGGCGGACGGCAAGAGCATGGTGAAGAAGCGCGGGGAATACAAGCACCACAAAAAGCAGGCGGTGCGCCAGGTGGAGTCCCTCGAGGCCAACTTCGACGTGAAAGGCCGGGACGTGGTCATCCTGGACGACATGATTGCGGGCGGCGGCACCATGATACGCGCCACCAAGGCGGTGCTCGCGCAGGGCGCATCGTCGGTATGCTGCGGCTGCACGCACGGGCTTTTCCTCGGCGACGCCTACACCAAGCTCCAGCTTGCGGGCGCGGAGGAGATAGTCGCCTCCAACACAATCGCGTCCGAGGCTTCCAAAATCGACATCCTCAACGTCCTTAGGGAAAAAATCGTGGGCAGGTTTTAGGCTCCATTCAAGTGCGGCATGCCTCAAGCGCTGGCTTTGGCATCCCGCGTCATTCTTATGTGCGGCGTGCTCTGTGCGCAAAAGGTGCTTTCGGGGCAAATGGCGGCACGCGACTTCCTTTTCAGGCCGCCCGAGCCTTCCCCAGGCATGCTGCTATCCCCCCCTTCCGAATCCGTTTACATCGGAAAGACAAAATACCTCAACGCGCCGTTTTTCTGGAACAGCCGCAAGCTCCTCAACCCGCACCTGTGCGTGGTGGGCACCACGGGCTCGGGCAAGTCCTACTTCGTAAAGACATTCATCACGCGCGCCAGCCTTGCGCTTGGCGCGTCCGCGCTCATACTGGACTGGGCGGGCGAATATTCCGACTGGGTGCGCTCGGCAGGCGGCCGCGTCGTCTGCTTTGGCAAGGAAGGCATCAACCTGCTTGATTTGGCGGGAAGCCCGCCGCACGCGCGCATGGGCCAGGTGATGGGCGCGCTTAGAATGCTCACCGACATCTCCGGCTCAAGCGCGCAGTGCCGCCTCACCGAGGATGCGATTGAGGAAGCGTATGTTTCCGCCGGCTTCACGATGAAAAAAATCCCCTGCGGCAAAAGAAAGCCGCCCACGCTTGAGGATGTGCAGCGCATACTGGGGCGCGGCGGCAGGCGAAGCGCGGATTCCGCGGAGGCCGCAAGGCGCATCAAGAGCCTCCTCCTCTCCTCCGGCGGCTCGTTCACCGCCTCCACGCTGCCGCTCTCCTCGCTTCTTTCCGGGCTGGTGTGCGTGGACCTGCACTCCCTCCCGAATGAAACGCTGCGCTCGCTAGCCGGGCTTTCCATCCTCCAGTTCGTGAAGGAGCGCATGCGCGCCTCGGCCTACTCGGCAAACGCGCCCCCGCGCCTCTTCGTGGTGGTGGACGAGGCGTGGAAAATAGCCGCGGACGAGCGCTCCGACGTGGTCTCCATAGTGCGCGAGGGGAGGAAATACGGCTTTGGCCTCATTGTCGCATCCCAGAACCCGACCGACGTGCACAAGAGCATATTCTCAAACGCGGGCACCATGGTGCTCTTCCGCCTCACGCATGCGCCCGAGCGCAATTACGTCCGCTCGTCATTGGCATACTCGGACTTTTACGAGGAGGAATCGCATTCCCTTTCAGTCGGGCAGGCGCTTGTGCACCTGGAATTCTCCTCCCCTTCCGCCTGCCCGCGCAATTTCATACTTCGGAAAGTGGACGGCGAGGAGCTTTTGGTGGCGCAGCATATACGGGGTGATGGCATGGACCTGGAATTCGAGCGGGGCGAGCTTTTCTCAAAGCTGCTCTCATTCGGGCTGGCTGACGCGCAAACGCGCGCAATGATGTCCGAGTTCGAGCGGCACAGCTTCTCGCTCGAGGCGTCCGAGTTTGCGTCGATTCTCGAGAAATTCGGCTACAGCCGGGCGTCCGCCATCTCGCTCCTTCGCGAGCTTGGGGCGTCCGAGCGGGAGCTGCTTTGCGCGCTGTCGCCGCCCGGCAGGCAAAGCGGCGAGGCAATCGCAATCATCTCGGAAGAAAGCCACGGGGGGAAAGCGCCGGGAAAGGCGAGGAAACGGAGGTAATCCCATGCAGGCTGGCAGGCAATTCCATCTCGAGCGTGAAATCCCGGCGTCATTCTCCGGCAAGTTCCCGCCAAGCGCATCCGCGCTTTCCGGGCTTGGGTTTGACAGCGTGTCCACCTCGAAGTCCTCCATAACCGTCAGGAAAAGCAGGCGCGGGATGCACAACCTGCCGATATCGCGGCTTGAAATCAAAATCCAGCGCGCCAGCATCTCCCTTCATGCATCATCCATTGCATCTGCCTCGCCCGAGCTTGAGGAAATGCGCGCGTGCGCCACGCTGCTCCGGGTGGCGTCCCTGTTCCCGTCGATGCAGATAAGGGCGCCCGAGCTTGCAAAGCTCCTGCTCCCCGCGCTTTCCGCCGCCGAGGGCGTGGCAGGCGAGCCCTACGATTCCCTGTCCAAAAAATACCGCGACGCGCACGCCGACCTGTCGGCGCTTCTTTCGAAGAACCGCGCGCTTTTGCGCTCATCGGAGGAAAGCGTGCTCGCCTCCATCGAGCTTGAGCGCCAGCTCTCCGCCCTTTCCGCGCGCATAAAAAAGCTCGAGGCGGTCTCCGACGACACATTGCTCGAGCTTGTGCAGGACTGGCTTTCCGCACACAGGGGCAGGTTCGACGCCGCGCTTTTCGCGCGCGCATACAAT
>JBAZBT010000004.1:0-22658 GCA_041671345.1 Candidatus Micrarchaeia archaeon | reverse complement strand
AAAAGGTTGACCAGGAAAATTATGCAGATATACGCCAGCTGGAACGCCGGGTCCATCACCATGAACACCAAAAACGCGACAATGAAGCCGAGAATTGAGGTGAACCCCAGCAACTCACGCATAAAAGCACGTCCGTCCGGCGATTTAGCTTCCCCGCCCGCCCTTCCCCTCTTCCCACGTCTTCCTGATGAGCGAGCGCAGCTCGTCGCGCTTCTTTTCGAATTCGGCCTCGTCCTTCTGGGAAAGCTTCACCCTTTCCACAAGCGCCGGCGCAGCGGCTTCATCCTCCGCTTCCGGGGCTTCGGTGCCGCCGCGCGATGCGGCGCTTCCTTGGGCCCCATCGCCAGGCTGCGATTCCATCTTGAGGATTTCCGACTCCTTGGCAAGCACCTTCACCTTGTCCTCGAGCATTTCCTGCTCGTGGGCAAGCTCGCGGAGAAGGAATGAGACCTTCTGTATCTCCTCCCGTGAGAAGCTGCCGCCTGCCTGGGCGGACTTTGCCGCCTCAAGCGCGGATACCTGCTCGGCGATTTTCCTGCCGATGTCCTTCTGGCGCGCGGCAAGCTCCTCGTTCGCGCGGCTCATCTCCTCGGATATCTCGACGTACTCGTCGACGAGCGTCTGCGAGCTGCCGCCGGCATCCGTGTACTTCCGAAGCGTGTTCTCTATCTTCGCCGACTGCTTCCTTATGAGCGAAACCGAATCCGACAGGTGGTTCTGCACCGCCTTCTTCTGCTTCCTTGCCTCCTCGGCCATCTTCCGTATCTCCGCAATTTTCTTCTTGGAGGCGGACAGCGAGTTTTCCCCCTCTGACAGGTCCGCAAGCTTCTTTTCCATGCCTGCGATTTTCCCCTCGAGCGCCTTCTGCTCCTCAAGCACGGCTTCCACCGCTTCCGCAAGCTCGCGTTTCTGCGCGGCGGTGTCCGCGATTTCGGCCTTGAGCTCCGCCATTGCGTTCGAGTTCCTGCCTTCCTCTATCTGCCTCTGCAAGTCGTCCACGCGGGTCTCAAAAGCCTCGAAAAACATTTCCGTGTCGGACTTCTGCGACTCCAGCGTTTCCTCGAACTTCTTCAGGACGTCAAGCTCGTTTTTCAGGTCTGCCGCCGCGGAGCGCTCGGCCTCGCCGATGCCGCTTTTCTCCCCAGCGCTCTGGCCCGCGGCAATCGCCTTTTTCCGAAGCGCGTCCAGCCTGCCGGAAGTCGCCTTTATCTTGCCCGCATATGTTTCCTGCAGGCCTGCCAGCTCCCTCTTGAGCGATTCCACCTCGGACGCCGACATGGGCCTTGCGGTCAGGTTGGCGATGTCCTCCTGCATGGCGGAGAGGCTCTTCCCCCCCTCCTCCACGCGCGACAGGAGCCGGTCTATCTCTTCCCGCGTGCCGACCGCCCTCTCCTCGAGCTTTTCGCGCTTCTGCTCGACTTCCTTCACAGCCGGCGTGCGCCACACAAGGTATACTTTGGTAAGCTTGTATTCAACAGTGATTATGCCCTCTTCCTCGAGCACGTGCGCCCAGTCCTCCGCCGTCCTTGCCGGGAGCTTGAGCTCCTTGGCGGCCGTGCCTATCTCCACCCTGCCGCGTTCCTTGACAAGGCGTATCAGGCCGTCTACGCCTGTTGAAATGAGCAAGTCGTCAAGAGCCATGGCTGTTTCCTGCAAATCCAATCCTTATAAAGATTTGTGCTGAAGGTTATCGTCAGTTGAACCGCCCGTGCGCGCGCATAACCAGTGGGGATGTTGATGGCAGACATGGATTTTGACATGCGGCTGAAAAAGGAGGCAAAGTCCTCGCTGCAGTCGTTCCGCGACCAGTCATTGCTGCGCCGCAAATTCGGCGACGAGGCGGTCAAGCTTTACAACCTCATAGACAGCGGCAAGGCCGCCTCCGAGCTCATGGCGGCGCTCGGCATGAAGGAGGAGCTGTTTGTCGAGATACTCGAATTCATGAACAACAACGCCATGGTGAGCGTCGTTCCCTCCGAGCCTGCATATGCGCAGGGCTGGCACGATGCGGCGGAGGGCGAGAAGGCGGCAAAAGGCCCCGATGGCGATGAAGCGGCCGAGGGCGCCGGCGAGGAGGAAGGCGGGCAGGGCGGGAAAATCTCCCCCCGCCACGCGCCCATGCCGGCTTCTGCGCCGCAAGCATCCCCCGGGAAGGAAGTGGACGAGGACTCGCTCTCCCCGCTCGAGAAGGTGCTTTACAGGAAGCACGGCTCCATCGGCGTCCGCATATACAACCTGATTGACGGGGAGAAGACGGCCGAGGAGATTTTGCGCGAGACTGGCGTGTCCGAGGCGAAGCTTGTCGAGATACTCGAGTTCATGGACGAGCAGGGCATCATCAAGCTTGAGAAGCCCGAGGAAAAGGCCGCAGCCGAAAGCGGCGCAGGCAAGGGCGCACAGAAGGGCGGAAACTTCTCTGATGGCGGCGAAAGCGAGGATGAGGGCAAAGGCGGCGACGGCTCCGGCGAAGGCAGTGGCGACCCGGGCGAGGATGGCGAGGACAAGCCCGCGCGCGAGCCTCGCTTCAAGCCAATCGTGGAGGATGTGCCGGAGGGCCAGCCTTTCAAGCCGCCCGAGCTTCCGAAAAAGGATGACAGGCAGGCGAAAAAGGAGGAGGTGGACGAGCCGGGCGAGGACATCGTCATGGTGGACGTGCCGTCCATGGCCCGGATGTCGGTCATCCAAAAAGCAATGATGTTCACCGAGCTTTCCACCAAATTCCCCCCGGTGGCGCGCCGCCTTTTCGACCTGGCGGACGGCAAGCGCGACTTCGTGGAGCTCTCGCTGTCGACGGGCATGGCGCTTTTCGACATCGACTCCGCAATGGCGTACTTCGGCAGGAAAGGCTTCATCACGTTCCGCCAGCTTGACCGGAACGAGTTACGCGACAGGTACGGGGAGGACGGGTTTGCAATCTACAAGCGCCTCGGAAGGGAAGGGCTGCTCATCTACGAAATGATAGGCAAGGAGGCGTCGCTCCGCGACATCATACTCAAAAGCAAGATGGACCCTGAGCGCGCGATAGAGATATTCTCCTTCATCCATAAGGTGCTCGGGCTTGACATCCCGCTCGACCGCGACCTGATCTACAGGCAGATAGGCTTGAAGAAATAGGTTGCAACCTATCTGCCTGATGCACCATTTACCCATGTTATGATCAATTGGAAATGCCGGAAAAATCGCCGGAAAACATGGCGCTATCTCCCGAACCGCTGCCTCATATAATCATAGACCTCATCGCGCTTCTTGTACATCATAAAAGTGATTCTCTGCCCTTTTTCATCATAATGGTAAATGAGTCTTTTCCCCTCAATCCGCACAGAAAAAATGTCTGGGAAATGGCCGAGCGGCTTCCCCCGTTCAGGCTCCCCGCTGATTTTGTCTATTGAATTTTGGAGCACTGCCCGAAGGGGCTTGTCAATGTGCTTTATGTCCCGCTCGAATTCTCCGGTTTTCAAAAGCTCCATCTAATCAAGCTCATGGGGGTTGAATTTCCGCACCTTTTCCTTGCCGCTTTTGATGTCTGAGAGCATCTTTTCCGCCGCCAGTTCGAATACCGCGTCCTCGGTGAGCGAGTGCGTGCGGTCGAACTCATACACCGCGAGGCGCAGTGCCTCTGTCTTTGTCTTTGCATAGCCGCGCTTGAGCATTGCCCCGATTACATCGCCAAGGTAGTCGTTCATCTCGATGTTTATGTTGCCCATAAAATCACTAGTAAGGATTTAATAAGAAAATCTTATAAAGATATTCCGTGCAAACGCCTGTACGGCCTGTCCATCCCGCCTATTTTTCAGCCGGAAGCCCTAGTTCCTCGCCCTTGCAAGCGCCATCCGCTCGACTGCAAGCTCCCCCTCGAAATAGGCGCCCTTCTTCCTTCCCATGCGCGGAAGCGCGATTTTCTTTGCGCTTTTGAGCCCAAGCAGCTTCTTCACTTTCGCAAGCGGCACGTTTTTTTCACAGACGAGCACGAACGCGCGCGCATCCTTCGCCCCAATGCTTCGGAGCGCCGAGGCGAAGTTCATCTCGCGCGCAAGGAAAAGGAGCGCCTCGTTCGGCATCTTTCCCGAGATGTTGCTTTTTCCCTGGAACGCGCGGCTGGCCAGGCAAAACGCGGCCTCAAGCTCCAGGCCGGCCCTCCCCTTCATCGCCCCGGGCGTCAGCAGCAGGCAGGGCGCGCCCAGCCCCTCGGCCGCCTCTACGATGGCGTGGAGCGGCTTTTCCGATGAGCACCTCAATACTAGCATGCAGCACTGGGGTGCCCGAACATTTAAAAACACAACTTCGAATATAGTGCCTGCAAATTCGTGTTTTAGGGATTTTGCATTTACGGAGGTCATTTGATGGAGAATTATCACGGCGCACGCGGCTCTACTACGAAAGGAACGGGCGGCAAGCGCGGGAAAGCGGCGGACAAGAAGCTCCGCTTTGTCGGCGGCACATTCACCGCCACCAAGGTGAGCACCAAGGAGCAGCGCAATGTCAAGCGCGGGCGCGGGAACACCGCGAAGGTGAAGCTGCGCACCGCCAAGTTCGTCAACGTGCTTACCAAGGAAGGCATGAAGAAGGTGACTCTGCGCACGGTGCTCGAAACTCCCGACAACCGCCACTACGCGCGCCAGAACATCCTCACGCGCGGCGCGGTCGTGGACACCGAAATCGGCAAGGTGAAAATCACCAACCGCGTCGGGCAGGACGGGGTAGTCAATGGAAAATTACTCTGATTTCTTTTCTGTTTTTCTTTCTGTTATTTTTATTTCCTACAGCGCAAGCATAATCGACGGCACGATGATGAGCCCCATCACATGCGTCCTTCTCACGCCAAGCAATGGCGGCAGCAGCCCCACTGCGGTGGCGGTGGCAAACAGAAGCATGCCTTCCCCTCCTGAAATTATGGCGACTGCGCACACAAGATAGGCAAGCACTCCCATGTTCAGCGCGCGCGTGTCAAGGGAGGAAAGCGCGGATGCATGCCTTGACAGCCGCATGAGAAGGTATGCGCTTATCCCGGCAGAGAGCAAAAGCACGCCAAGCAGCATTGGCAGGTCCCCCGCGCTTATCGGCTTCACCTCGTTTATTATCGCAAGCGCGCCCTCGCGCGCCTTGCCGATGGAGAGAAGGGAGGAAAATGCGAACACCGCGTGCGATGCCGCGATGGAGGAGACAAGCGCGAGGAATTTCCGCGCGTCATTGGTGGCAAATATGGCGGAGGCGAACACCGCAATCTGCGCGGGCGCGGCAAGGCCGGGAAGCAAGTCGGACAGCATTCCGAAAACCACGCCAGCCGCTACGTACGGCAGGAAATCAAGCTCGGTCCTTTCGGATTTCTGCGCAGGCAGGCGGGTGCGCGAAGTAAATGAGAGAAGAATGCCGCTCGCCGCGAACAGCCCTGAAAACGCAGGGAAGAGCGGGTCGTTTATCGCGCCGCGGAGCGTGGCAATGCCAAGCGCGCCGGAAAGCAGGAAAACAAATGCGGCAATCGCAATTTTCTTCCATTCTCTTTCAGAATACAGCAAAAACAGCGACGCGGCAGCCAGCACAAGCGCCATCTGCGGCTCTATTATTGCATATGCTGCCGGCAGGGCAACAAGCGCGACAGGGATAAGGAGAACCGACGCGCAGACCGCGGCAAGCGTGGAAAACGCGCACACTGTTATCGCCTCCCGCCCGCGCCCGGCAAGTGCCAGCCTATGCCCCGGCAGCACGGAAGCTACCACGGTGTCATCCGGAATGGAAAGGAAAATGGAGGGCAGGAACTGGAAAAGAAGGTGCGCACCAACCACGGCAACAATGGCAAGGGACAGCGCCTCGGGGGGAACGGGCAATGTGGCAAGCACGGACGATACGGTGTTCGAATGGATGCCCGGCAGCAGGCCTGAGAAAATGCCGAGAAGAAGCCCTCCAACAATTGCGATTGCTGCAATCACATCATCATCTTCATATTGATGGCAAAAACATTTCCTTCCATTTCACCCCGAAATTGCGCATCCCACGTTCACTCCATCTCAATCCTTTCCGCCTCGAAATACCTGCTTCCCTTGTACTCCTTTGCCCTGCCTTGCACGCGCAGGCTGCTTCCCTCAGCCACCAGCTGCGCGGAAACAAGCTCCCCTTTCTTCATGCTTATGCAAAGCTGGCGCTGGCAGAGGTAGAACTTGTCCGCCGTGACATTTTTTGCAATGCCCGATATGCCCAGGTAGGAATTCGCAGGCGCGACCAGCGCCTCTGCAACCGAAGATTCGCGCGGGGTCTCTGACAGGAAAAAAAGGAGGGCTATGCCTGCCACTGCGAACACGGCAGCAACAAGCGCAATCCTCTTCTCATCCATCTCCATGGTGCAAACACTTTAAAATCAAGAGAATATAATCCTTGCATGTCCCTCCTGGTGAAGAACGCAACGCTGCTTTCAGGCAAAAAGGCGGATATTCTCATTGAAGGCAACGCCATCTCTAAGGTGGCGCCATCGCAAACTTTGCGCGCCGAGGAGAAAATCGACGCAAGCGGCAAAATCGCGCTTCCCGGAATGATAAACACGCACACGCACGCGGCGATGACGCTGTTCCGCGGCATCGGCGAGGACGCAACGCTCCACGACTGGCTGTCCGCAGTGCGCGCGCTCGAAGTGAAAGTGACCCCTTCGCAAATCCGCGCAGGGAGCTTGCTTGCCGCCATTGAAATGATAAAGGGCGGCACCACCTGCTTCAACGACATGTACTTCCACATGGATGAAGTGGCGTCCGCAGTGCAGCAAAGCGGCATCCGCGCGGCGCTTGGCTATTCCATGGTGGACATGGGCGACGAAAAGAAAAGGAAGAGCGAGCTTTCAATTTGCGAGCAATTCATAAAGGATTGGAATGGGAAGGCCGACGGGCGCATCGGCGCATCGGTGCCCCCGCACTCCATTTACCTGTGCTCGCGCGAGCTTTTGGTGGCAAGCGAGGCGCTCAGCAAGAAATACGGCGTTCCCCTCCACATCCATCTGTCCGAGACGCGCAAGGAAGTGTTCGACTGCCTCTCGCAGCACAAGCTTCGCCCGGCCCCATATCTTGATTCGCTCGGCTTGCTCTCGCAGCGCACGGTTGCAGCGCACTGCGTATGGCTCACAAAGGAGGAGGTGCGCCTTCTTTCGCAGCGCAAAGTGTCCGCCTCGCTGAACCCTGTCTCCAACATGAAGCTAGCCGGCGGCGCAGTGGCGCCTTTGCCTGAGATGCAGCAGTTCGGCATGAATATTTCACTGGGCACGGACGGTTCCGCAAGCAACGACTCGCTTTCCATGTTCGAGACCATGAAGTTCCTTGCCCTCTCCGTGAAGAACGCGCGCTGGGACGCAACTGCCGCAGCCGCGCCGCAAATGCTTTCAGCCGCAACCGAAGGAGGCGCGCGCGCACTCGGATTGAACGCAGGCGCGCTTGCTGCCGGAAAGCTTGCCGACATAATCTTAGTGGACGCGCGCGCGCCAAACATGGCGCCGCTGCACAACGTTTCCGCAAACCTCGTCTACTCCGCGCACGCAGGAAACGTCACGGACAGCATCATCAACGGAAAGGTGGTGATGCGCGAAAGAAAGCTCCTAACGCTTGACGAGGAAAAAATTGTCGAGAGCGCGCAGAAGGAAGCCGAAAAATTGGCGGCTTGAGATTCGCGGGAAAGCGAATGCGCAGAAGCTGGCTGATGCGCGCGAGGAAAGCAACGCAGAAGGAGGCGGAGAAGCTGGCTGATTAGTCCCTAATCTCCAAGATGCCCTGCCGCGTGTAGTCGCTCCCTATTGCGCGCAGCGGAACCTTGTAGATGTCAATGCCCTCATATCGGCCATGCAGCTTTTCTGCGGATGTTTTGAGCCTTTTCCAGTCAAACTTTGAAAACTTCATGAACAGCTTGTCCGTCAGGTGCAATATGCCTCCGAGATGGTCGCTTATGATGCTGAGCCCTCCATCCCCGTGAGGTTCCGGCGATATTGTGGCGAGGGCGACTGCATTTCTCATCTCACTGTAGCTTCCAGGGGCGCAATCCTGGATTTTTTTGATTCCAGGATTGAAAAGAAGTACATGCTTTTCACTGAAGCCAGATGGATATGAGCCGCCATTGGCCTCGTTGATGCACACTAGGAATTCGCAGCTTTTCTCCCCGTTCCCCAAAACAGAATCCGACACCCCGACCAGGCGCGGCGAATCCATGTCGGCCCTGAACTCAAAGCGCGACTGGGGCGCGTCCGCTATCTGGGTTATGTAATACGCAGGTTCGCCCTCATTGTGCTTCATTGCGAATTCCACTCGCTGCCTCGCCTTGCACAGCTGTTCCAGCCTCTCCAGCCTGTTGAAAAATTCCTCGAAGCGCACGTTCCTGTCAAACATTTCGTCCAGGCCTGAAAATAAAACCTTTCCTTTCTTGATTTTGCCTTTCTCGTCCAAATAGAGCGTTTCTTTGTCGAAGCTTGATTTGGGCTTGTTCTTCATGGGTATTGTCAGCTGCTCAAAACCCGGCTCCGCAATGATGTCGAATTCATAATCGTCCGATGGGCTCTTCAGGCTCTCCTTATCCACCATGATGCCTGTTTTGGGATTTGTCATGTATCTTTTCGACAGCCCCTTGACCAGTCCCGCATACGGGCCGAGGTTTGTTTCAGCTTCGGCACCCAATTTCAGCAGGTTGGAGGAATGCGCAAAACCTGAAAGCCGGGGCGCGTAGCAGTGCTCGGCCCTGCTTCCTGCGCGCGCCGCCTCGTCTTTGTAGTACTGTTCCACAACAGTGGCAACTTCCGCGACCATGGGCTCGATTGAAATCGCCATTCCTTCCCCAAGCCCGGCATCTGCCCTGAAGAGAGCCGCGCTTTTTGACAAATAGGACGCCATCACGATTCGAAGGGCTCTTGCAACCGCGTCGGGCGAGTTAAGGCATTCGCACGATTCATAGATGCCTGTGCCTGACGCCTCCCCTCCCGCGGACGAGCGCACCATGAGCGCAGGATAGTTGCGCAAATCCGCGCACACCTGCCTGATTAGCTTCCTCTCCGCTTCACTGAATTTTCCGCCAAGCGCTGCGCTTTGCGCACCGTCAAAATCGCCCGTGCCTGCGGCATCAAGCGAGCCGCATCTTTTGAGGAAATCAAAAACAATACTAAAGCCAATGCCGTTCACGCGCTGCACAATGCGCAAGTCCGCCGCCAATACCGCCTCTGACCTGAAAATAAGGTTTCCAATTTTTCCTCCAAAGCCTTCGCCATGGAGCTGGAAATATTTCGGGTTGGGGGCGATTGCGGACGATATCATGCCTTTGCCTCCTTGTTAAGATACAGCACCGCCTTCTGCCCCTTTTCGCTTGCCTGTAGTGTCGCATCCGTCTTGTATATCTTTATTCCATATTCCATGTCTTCCACAAGCCTTGAGTTTTTTGCCAGCCTGCCAAAGTCCATGTCTTCAAATGCCACCAGCGTCAGGTTCATCAGGCTCAGCATGCCCCCGACATGCGCCTCAAAGAACTCCATTGTGCGTGGGTCGGCAAAATCCATCATGATGGCGGATGCATTGCGCAGCGCTTCCACATTCAATACAAAACCAGATCGTTTCCCGTCTTCCTTCTGGAATGCGTCGTTTGAAAGGGAGACGGCTATCCCTGGGTATTTTTCAGTGGCATGCCTTAAGTCATGCCAATCCTGCAGTCTGGAAATCCTGGCAACATCCCTGATTTTCCTCTCTCCTGCGCCCATGACAATGCCGTTTTTGCCAATCACCAGCCTTGCATCCACGCCCTCATCCACTCTGAAGAATGGCACATCACAATCAGTCCTCTGCGTTTGGTAGTACAGCGGATTCCCCTTCTCATCGCGCACCATGGCAAACTCAATGCTTTGCTCGCTTTTCCGCATCCCCTTCAATGCAAGCATGATTTCAAACAGGCACGATGCGGTCCATTCGTCAATTTCCCGCCATCCTTGGGAAAAAGCAGCCTGCACGTCCACGATTTCTCCCTGCCTGCCCATTACCAGGAAATTCTTTCCGAAGACGCTCTCCCCATAGTCTATTCCTTTATACCCCCCGAATTTGCTCAGGCCGTATAATCCTGATTCCATCTTCATTGTGGCGGTTTTAAAATCATCCATGCCGCCAAAATAATGGGCATCATGCAAATCTCCCAGGGTTTTGTTCCTGTCCGGATAGCCTATCGAAACTCCGCATTCCGGGCTTGTCATGTAATTGAACGCAAGCCCCCTCACCAGCCCGATCCTGGGGTCTCCATATGGGGTGATGGTCCTGGCGGTGCCTGATAAACGCGGGGCGTAGATTTGCGTATCGTATATCATTTCGTAGCTGCCGTTCACCATCTCAAAATGCCCATATTGCCCGCTCCTGTCCCATATCACGGGCTGAAGCATGATGGCGAATTCATCGTTTGCTATCCCTGCCGCCTCCCTCACCATCCTTGCCTTGTCGGTAAAGAAGCTAAGCGCAATTTCCTTTGCTGCATTGGCAATGTTTTCAGGAGTGCTGATTATGGATTTCGAGCTGTAGGCGCCGTTTCCTGTCTTGTCGTTTAGCGTGGTGTTGGACCTTATCATCAGCGCCGGCTCGCCAAGCGCTGCAAAGTCTCTGTGCGCCTGCTCGAACATCCTCTGCTCCGAGCCGTTCCATTTCGCTTTCTGGGAAAGCTCCTTTATTTTATCGAAAGGCTCGCGGTTTTCAAATGCGCTTCGCATGCCCGAGTCCAGGAAATGCCGATGGAAGAAACCGGTCTGGACCTCCAGCGTAGGCTTGAATAGGAATCCTGCTGCCACTGACTGCTCTGCGCCATTTTTCATGTTCAGGAATTTTCCGCCTGACACCCCGCCGCCCGCCGAGGCGAACAGTCCCCCTTTTTTCAACAGATGAAGCATGCTTTTTTCCTGTTGCAAAAGGTATAAAAACAGTATTCAGCGCGCGCAGAAGAAACGGCAAAGCCCTCTTGCCCTCCCTGGGCAAACCCTTATATTAATTTCATGTTAATACCATATTAATATCGAGTATATTGGGTGAAAACATGGTCCAGGCGATAATAAACATAAACGAGGGGACGAATCGGATACTGAACATCATCAAGGCGAAATACGGCCTGCGCGACAAGTCCCAGTCGATTGATGCGCTGGCAAGCGAGTATGGGCGCGCCATCCTTGAGCCTTCGCTGCGCCCGGAGTATGTGAGAAAGGCAAGGAAAGTGATGAAGGAAAAGCCCATATTCATAGGCTCTGTCGGCAGCCTCCGCAAGAGGTATGAATGATGTACTCCCTTTCAATCTCGCCCACCCTTGACAGGAAGCTTGGCAAGCTTTGTAAGAAAGACCGCAAGCGCTATGGAATCCTGATGGGCAAAGCGGACGAGATTGTGGAAAACCCGCACCACTACAAGCCGCTTGGCGCGCCTCTCCACGGGTGGAGGCGCGTGCACATCGACTCGAATTTTGTGCTCACCTTCTCAATCGACGAAAAGAACAAGACGGTGGTCCTTGAGGATTTCGACCATCATGACAAAATCTACAGATAGATTTTGCCAGCCCACTTTTTGCTGTCCACTTCGCCTGCAGGCGAAGGGACCCATTTTCGCTTTGCGAAAATAGGGAAGCAAAAAGGGGCCCTTTTTTCTGCAGAAAAAATGGGAGGTGGAATCGAGATTCCACCGAGATGGCAAAATCTACCGGAACTAGCGTTTCGCCTTTTTCGGATACTTCAGCGCGATCTTATTCGCGGGTGCTGCCCGCGAATTCTGGCGAAGCCAGTTAGGCGGTTTCACCATGCGCGTGTGCCTCAGCGGTATCCCCGCGCCGAACTTGCCCACCACTTTCGTGGCAAGGTAGCAGCCTATTTTCGCGGACGAGTAAGGCGTGTAGCCGCGCGCGAGCCCGTAAAGCGTGCCTGCCGCGTATGCATCCCCTGCGCCAGTGGTGTCCAGCACCTTTGCTTTCATTGCCTTGAGATGGTGCGCGCGCTTGTGGAGATATAGCGTGGAGCCTTTTCCTCCGCGCTTGAGGTAAATTGGCACGGATGGCTTTAGGCGCGCAAGCTTTTTCTCGGTGGCCGCGCCCCCCTTCGCGCCGAAAAGCGCGGCAGCCTCCTCCTCGTTCAGGAAAAGCGCGCCGGCGTATTTTTTCACTGCTGCGAGGAGCATCCCCCTGTTCCTTTCCACCATGGGCGGGCTTTCAAGCGCAAGCGCGATTCTCTTGCCCGCCTTCCTGAACTCTTCCATGTGCCCCCTGCATGCGCGCGAGGCAGGGTGGCTCCCGCAAAGCGTGATTGATGAAACATACAGCATGCGCGCGTTTTCCGCGGCAATCCTGTCCATGCCCGAGTAGCCGATGGAAACGCCCAGGTCGGCGCAGAATGTCCGTTGCTTGTCCGGAGTCACCAGCGCGAGTATTTTCCCGGTCGCCCCCCGCCTTTCCTGCAAAAAATTCCCGATGCCGCACTCCTGCAAATTCGCGGCAAACTCCGCGCCAGCCCTGTCGTCCCCAACCGCGCCGGCAAAGCCGCAGAAGCCGCCAAGCGCTGCAAACCCCTCGCACACGTTGCGCGCGTTGTCGCCCGGGTACGTGTAGGTTATTTTCCTGCCAAGCTTCCGCCCAATCGCGGCAAGCTCCCTTGCGGAAAAGAAGTTCGTCGCCCCTTTGGTGGCGCCAAGCGCGGCAAGCTCGCTTCCGCCCACGCGCGCAAACAGGTCGATGACCGGGGTGCCTATCGCAAAAAGGTCCATGCCTCCCTTGCGGCGCCAACCCTTTTAAACAATCACGCCGAATATGGCTTAGTTTTAGCGGCGCGCACGGGCGCGGGGTGTTTCTCATGGCTGATCAGAAAAAGCGCATGCCGGAAAAGGAGGGCGTGCTCGACTCCTATGTATATGACAATGAGGGCATCCAGGTCCTCGCAAAAATATTCACCAAGAACGGCGAATACGTGCCGCAGTACGAGGTGAACGTGCGCGAGCTGTCCGAGGGCACGCGCCTTGTCCTCAACACACTGAAAGGCGAGCTCATCACCACGGTGAAGCTGGACATCACGGACATCATCGACCCGAAAAAGCGCGACGAGGTGAGGATAAAGTTCGAGTCGCGCGCGAACTTCCTGCTCTCCAAGCACTTCCCCACGCTTTCCGAGGCCGACAAGAAGGTGCTTGTCGCCTACCTTCTCCAAAACTCCCTGGGGCTGGGCGACCTGGAGCCCCTCATGCACGACAACGCGCTTGAAGAGGTGGCGATAAATTCATCGGCGGAGCCCGTGTGGGTGTACCACAAGAAATACGGCTGGTGCAAGACGAACGTGCACCTGAAGAACGAGGAGTCCATCTACGACATATCCGCAATGATAGGCAGGCGGATAGGCAAGCAGATAAACACGCTCAACCCCGTGATGGACGCGCACCTGTCGTCCGGCGACCGCGTGAACGCCACCATGTTCCCGGTCTCCAGTTTCGGCAACACGATTACCATCAGGAAATTCTCAAGGAACCCCTGGACAATCCCCTACCTTATCGAGCTCAACTGCATCTCGCCGCAGGTGGCGGGGCTCATCTGGCTCTGCATGCAAAACGAGCTGTCCCTTCTCGTGGCGGGCGGCACGGGCTCGGGAAAGACATCGTTCCTCAACGCCATGTCCTGCCTCATCCCTGCAAACCAGCGCATCATCTCGATTGAGGACACGCGCGAACTGACTCTCCCGTCCTTCCTGCAATGGGTCCCGATGGTGACCCGCGAGCCCAACGCGGAAGGCAAGGGCGAGATAACGATGCTGGACCTGCTGGTGAACTCCCTGCGCCAGAGACCCGACAGGATAATCGTCGGAGAAGTGAGGAAGCAGCGCGAGGCGGAGATACTTTTCGAGGCAATGCACACGGGGCACTCGGTCTACGCCACGCTCCACGCGGACAACGCGTCCGAGGCGATGACAAGGCTTACCACCCCTCCCATCTCCATGCCGCGCGAGTCGCTCTCCGCGCTTGCCGGGGTGGTGGTGCAGTTCCGCCACAGGCGGCTCAACATCCGCCGCACGCTCGAGTTCGCCGAGGTGCAGAAAGGCGGGGACATCAACTCGCTTTACCGCTGGGACCTCAAGAGCGACAAGATAAACGAGGTCGGCAAGATGGTTTCACTTTCCGCGACCCTCTCCCTCTATTCGGGGCTCACCCAGCGCGAGATAGACTCCGACGTGTCGGACAAGGCGAAGATTTTCTCCTGGATGGTGAAGAAGGGCTACAAGAGCGTGAACACCGTCGGGGCGCTTGTGTCGCAGTACTACATGAACCCCGACGCCGTGGTCTCGCTCGCGACAAAGAATGCCGACTGGAACGGGCCCGAGTAGGCCGCAGGCGGGCCTACTGGCAATTTCCGGCGGCGCATCCGCAGGCATGCACGGCATGCCGCGCCGCAATGCAATTTCCCGGCTGATACAATGGGCGCAAGAACCGAGCTATTCCCAACATTTTCCGAGCTTTGCGCCATTGCCCGCGACGTGGAGAAAAAGCCGCTCTCCATCCCGCCGCGCCCCATTGACGGCAAGCTGGTGCTTGACGAGAATTTCGGCATCTTCCCGCGCGAGTTCGAGGACTACACCTACAGCTTCCTGCTTTTCGAGGCGCAGAAAATCGAGAGCCGTGTCAGCACGGATGCTATTGTTTCCGCCCAGCCAAGGCCATCCGCTCCAAGGCGCGCCCCCACGCCGGAGGAACAGATGCAGGACGACCTCCGCAAGTTCGTCTCGGCGCAGGAGCAGGGGGGGAGCGGCGGCTGGAAAGGCCGCGCGCTTCCGGAGAAAAGGGAGCCTGCGCAGCCCAAGCCCGACGAGGTTGAGGATTATGAGCGGGCGCACCCACTGCCCGGCGGGCCTGCGCAGCCCAAGCCCGACGAGGTTGAGGATTATGAGCGGGCGCACCCACTGCCCGGCGGGCCTGCGCCTGAAGGGGAAAGCACGGATGCCATCCCAGAAGAAAGCGCTCCAGCCCCTGACGCCGAAGAGGCCCTGCCCCCTGCCCGGGCAAAGCCGCGCGTGCTGCCCCCAAAAATGCCAGCTCCAGGCGGGCAGGAAAAACCCAGGCGCTTCAGCGCGCCCCAAATCCCGATTGCAAGGCAGCCCCCGGAGCCGGCCGCGCAGGCAACGCCCTGGCAACAGGAGGGCAAAAACATTCCCGCGCAGGAGCCCCGCCAGGATGCTTTCGAGCCTTCAGGGCCAGCCGCCCCAATCTCCCTGCCTGCGCAGCCCTTGGCTTCCCCTGCTGAAAAAAAGCCGCCTGCCGGGATTTCATCGTACTCCAAGCTTTCCCCCCGCCTGCAATCGCTCATAGAGGCCAAGCTGCGCCGCGAGGAGGAAAGGGCAAAGCAGGCGCGCAGCGACTCGGACATTTTCAAAACCCCGCCGCCGGAGCCAGAGGAAGGGCAGGGGGAGGAAGAGCCTGGCAAGGCGCTTGAGGAACTCGATGCGCCCAATGCATGGAACATGCATGACGAGGAATCCGAGCGCGAGGCTGCAAGCGGGCCAGCCGGGAAGGAAAAGAAAATGCCGTTGCCTGGCAGGGCCGGCCCGGTGCGCGAGGGGGAATCGGTCGAGCCGCCCATGCTTCCCGAAGGGGAGGAAGCCGCGCTGCCTTCTGAAAAAATCCCGCTCAAGATGCCGCTTCGCAGGGCGGAGGGCAAAATATCCCCTGTGCCCGATGGCGAGGCCTTGCTGCCGCCTGCGCCGGAAGGCGAGGGGGCGCCCATGCCGGGCGAGGGGCCGCTTCCGCAGGAGGGGCAGGCGGCAGGGCAGCCTGCGCGCAAAGGCAAGCGCGGAGCCGCGGTGGGCGCGGATGCGCCTTTGGAAAGCGGCGAGGAAGGGCCGCTGGAAGCGCAGGCGGAAACTGAGGGGTCGCTTCCGCGCGCGCAAAGCAGGGCGCAGGCCGGGCCCATGATGATAACGCCGAGGTTCCCCGATGCGGCCTCCGCCGGGGCCTTGCAGGAAAATCCGGGAAGTTCGCAGGCGGACGATTCCGACAGGATGCGCCGCATCCAGAGGATAATCGAGGAGCTGTCCCCGGACAAGGCGCGCGCGCCGGCGCGGCAGGAACTTGGGGGCGAAGGGGAAGGGCAAGCGCCGGAAGAGGGGCAGGCGCCCGATTCGCAGCAGGCCCCCGCGCAGCAAAAAGCCGTACGCGGCAGGAAGCAAAAAGCGCAGGCTGCCCCTGCGAAGAAAGCCCCGGCGGCGCAGGCGAAAAAAGCCGCGCAAGCGAAAAAGCCGCAAAGCATAATTCAGCCGGAGGAAGAGGAGGCGCCATCGGCGCCCGCGCCCCGCAAGCCCGCCTTGCGCGAAGAGGCCGATGAAGCGCCTGCGGCGGCTGCGCCAAGAAGGCCCGCCGCCCGCGCGATTTCCCGCGTGGAGGAAGAGGAGGCGCCATCGGCGCCCGCGCCCCGCAAGCCCGCCTTGCGCGAAGAGGCCGCGCCGGAAAAGGCTTCCCCAAGGCTGCCTGTGCGCGGGGAGGACGCAAAAGAAGCGCCCGCA
This sequence comes from Candidatus Micrarchaeia archaeon, assembly GCA_041671345.1. Lineage (GTDB taxonomy): Archaea > Micrarchaeota > Micrarchaeia > Anstonellales > Anstonellaceae > UBA10161. Next base: position 6,178 of record JBAZBT010000004.1, on the reverse strand, counting down.
AGGCCAGTGCGCAAGCTGGTGCCGCGGCTCCCCCCGCGCGAGCGCGCTCCCACTGATGATGAAGAGGAACCTGCGCGGGCAGCGCCTGCCCGCAAGCTGATTCCCCATCTTCCCCAGCGCGAAACGCCGGAAGAGGAGGAAGGCATGGCGGCCCCGCGGCAATCCAGGCCGCCCGATGGCCCAGGCGAAGGGCAGGAGGGGCCCGCGGTTCCGCCACTGAAGCGCAGGATCCTGCCAGGCATGGCGCGCACCGAGCCGTCCGCCCCCGACACTTATCTGCCTCCTGCGCGGGGCAGGAAGCCAATCGGGGTTCCAGGCAGGCTTGAGGAAGAGGAAACGCAAGGGCAGCATGAGGGGGCTGCGGATGAGCATTGGCGGGAAGCTGAAGAGGCTTCCCAAAGAATCGCGCCCATGAAGCCGCGGAAGCTTGTTTCAGACGAAGCCCCGCCTGCATTGGAAAAGACACAGGCGCAGCTCCTGCAGGACGAGAAGATGGCAAGGATGGCGGAGCAGCTTGCGCGCCTCGAGGCAGGCAGGGTGAAGGAAGTGGCGGGCACAGCGGCAATGCCTTCCGAGGACGAGGACGTCCCGCTTCCCGGGGACGACGACGCCGTGCCCAAGCCGCAGGATTACGAGCAGGCAAAGGAAAGCCTGCGGAAGTCGCTCGAGCACGAGGAGACCGCGCGCAAGGTGAAGCAGGAGGACGAGGCGGTGGTCGAGCAGTATGCAAAGGAGCATCTTGTGTGGCTTTACGAGATATACAAGATGGGCGGCATGGGCAGGGAGGATTTCCTGCAAAAGGCCTCCGAGAAATATTCCGGGGCGCAAAACGCCGGCCCTGCCCCATCTGCGGCTGACGGGGACGGCGCGCCGCAAAACCCGGCGCTTGCCGCCCTTTCAAAGGAAATCGAAAAGAAGGACAAAAAATAAGCGCGCCAACAGGTGCATTTTAATAAATTGCATTGGAATTAAGCTTCAGAGGGGTAAATGGATGGAGCAAAACGAAAAGAACGCAAAAACGGCGCCACGGTCCCATCATCCATTGGTGGCGCAGCCCCTGCGCGAGGTGGAGGGCGCCCAGGACCCGCAAAGGTTCCGCCCGTTTTACAAGTCGATTTCGCTCAGGTTCCCGCTCCTCAAGCGCCAGCTCATCCAGGCGCAGATGAACTACACGCCGGCGGGCTTTGTGCGCTACGCGCTTTCGGGCGCGCTTTACATCACGGCGATGCTTCTCCTGCTCGCCTACCTGATGCTCCGCTTTGCGGACTTCATCCTGCTGCTTCTCCTCGTGCTTGCGCCAGTGCTGTACGCCGTCATGTTCCTCTACATGATGCAGTTCCCGCTGGTGAAGGCGCGGCAGCGCGCGAAAAAAATCGACCAGGAGCTGGTCTTTGCCGGCAGGCACATGCTCATCGAGCTGCAGTCCGGCGTGCCGCTTTTCGACTCCATGCTTGGCATAAGCCGCGACTACGGCCCCGTGTCGGAGGAGTTCAACAAGATAGTGGAAAAGGTGACGCTCGGCGTCCCGCTCGGCGCCGCGCTCCACGAGGTCGCGGAGAACAACCCCTCGCCATACTTCAACCGCCTGGTGCTCCAGCTTTCAAACTCATTGGCATCGGGCGCGGACGTCGCCCTCACGCTCGAATCCTCGCTCGACCAGATATCCAAGGAGCAGGTGCTCGAGCTCAAGGCATACGGGCAGAAGCTGAACCCGCTGGTGATGTTCTTCATGATTTTCGGCATCATCATGCCTTCGCTCGGCGTTGCTTTCATGATAATGCTGGTGTCCTTCATGGGCGGCTCGGGCATAAGCTTCGGGCCTGCCGCGCTTTTCGGGATACTCGCCTGCATAGGCATCATCCAGTTCCTCTTCCTTTCAGTGGTGGAGTCATCAAGGCCGAAGTTCGACATAGTTTGACGGTGCGATCATGGCAATAAGGATATACGAGATGGTGGGGCGGATTTTCAGCCGCGACCAGACGCGCAAGCTAGGGCGCCTCCTAGAGTCAGCCGGCATGGACTTCGTCCCCGAGGCGTTCGCAGGCTTCATACTCATACTCTGCGCGCTCACCTCCTTCCTCGCATACCTTCTCTTTGTCGGGGTGGCGCCGCTGCGGAGCGTGCTTTTCCAGCTGGCGCTCATGATTTCCCCCGGCCTCACCGCGGCATCGCCTGCGCTCTTCACCGCGTTTGCCGCGCTCTTTTCCGTGGCGCTCGCAAGCGGCGCCATCTGCCTTGCGGCATATGTCTCGCTCCTTCTCATGGAGGACGAGCGCCGGCGCAGGGTGGAGGACATGCTCCCGGATTTCCTGTCCCTTTCCGCTGCAAACGTGCGCGCCGGCATGACGATTGACCAGGCGATGTGGTACGCCGCAAAGCCGGAATACGGCATACTTTCCGACGAGGTGGCCACGGTCGCGAAAAAGGCGTTCGGAGGCGTCCCCTTCAACACCGCAATCGACAACCTCACCGAGCGCTTCAATTCCAAGGCGATGAGGCGCACGGTCGCGCTCATAAAGCAGGGCATTGCATCGGGCGGCAAGCTCGCCGACATATTGGAGCGGACCGCGGACGACACGCGCCAGATGGCAACGCTCCGGAAGGAAATCTCCACCTCGCTCATAATGTATGTCATATTCATAGTGTTTGCAGGCGCAATCGGCACGCCCTTCCTGTTTGCCATTTCGGGCAAGCTCGTGGCGCTTATCGAGGGCGTATTCCTGAGCATAAGCTTCTCCGACATAAGCACGTCCGGCTACTCGGGCAGCTTCATCATGCCGCAGAAGCCGCTCATCACATCGTCCGAGTTCTTCATCTTCACCGTGCTCTGCTGCGTCATGACCGCGGTCTTCTCCTCGCTCATAATCGGCGTGATTTCCAAGGGCAGCAAGAAGGACGGCATGGCGTACCTCCCGGTGCTCCTGATAGGCTCGCTTGTGATATTCTTCCTGATGGGCTTTTTGCTCGACACGGTACTGGCAAATATATATATCTAGCGCGAAAATATGCAATAAGGTGGTTTGATGATTGGTAAAAAAGCTGGGCAGGCAGCGATTGAGTCGCGCTTTGGCGCGACTGCTGGCCGCTTGCACGCGCAAGCAGCCATGGAATACCTGATGACATACGGATGGGCATTGCTCGTCATCGTCATCGTGATTGCAATCCTTCTCATCATGAACCCGTTCTCGGCGCCGCAGAGCTGCAAGTTCGACACGGTCGGCTTCGCCTGCGACAACATCGCGGTCAGGGCCACCGACGGCTTCCTTGCGGGAAGCATAATAAACGGCAACAACAACGCGGTGGACATCTACAGCGTGACATGCCTCAAGACGTCCGCCCCCAAGCCGGCGGCCCCGTCCGACTCGGCGACAAAGATATACACCGTCGGGCGCCAGGGCGTGTTTGCCTTCACCCCGCAGCTCCCGGGATACACCCAGGTCAAGTGCGACGGGGCTTCGACCACGCCCGGCACGGACTACTCCGGCAAGATTTGGGTGTACTACAAGAACGCGGAGGACGGCTCGGACTACCCCTTCAGGGTGGTGAGCGCGAACCTCATAACCAAGACGCTCTGAGTTTTTCCCCCTTTTCTTATTTTTTTCTTTTGCTCCCTTCAGCGCCAGCCTGCCGCGGCATCCCCCGCCACAAACCTTTATAAACCACGCTCTACATATTTAAACCACTTCAAAAGAGAAGCGAACGGAGATACCATGCAGCGCACTTCCATCGGCAGGAAAGCAGCCCTCTACACCAAGCTCGCAGCCGTGCTCGCGGTCGGCGCATGGGCGGCGTTCACGCCCCTTGTCTCGGTTGCCCCTGGGATGGGGGCGCCGCAGGGCAAATCCGCGCGGGCATCCGTGCCGCAGGCGCCTGGCAAAGCCCCGCAGCTGTCATTCTCCGGCGCGCAAAAGCAGGCAAGCGCCCGCGCAGATTCCAGCCGGGCGCTGGACACCGCCGTGGCAATGCCGAGCGGATTTTCCGGGCTCGGCCTGTTCTCAGGCGGCAAGAAAGTCGGCATGCTCATTGCAATGGACACCGCAAGCGGCGCGCGCGTGGATTTCCTGGCACGGAAGCTGCACGAAGCGGATTTCACGTTCAAAAAACTCGAGGAAACGTATTCCCTGGGCGGAAGGAAAATCGCCATGGTGGTATCCGCCGCCTTCACCTCCGACTGGGAGGGGATAAACGGCTATGCCGCCGAGAACGGCACCGATGTCGGCTCCTCATGGGACGTGAAGAGCGGCACAGTGGTGATCCGCGATGGCATGCCGGAAATCATCGGCGGCGATGCGCAGGGCGGGCGGCAGGCCTTCCGCTCGGTGCTTGAGGGCGGCGCATCCATGTTCCAGCAGTACCTTGTCCTGCACAACGGCTGCGCGCGCAAAAACATAAACATCTCCACCAAGCCGCGCTTTTTCGTGGAATACGCGCTTGCCGGCAAGACATTTTTCGGCGTTGCAAATTTCGATTCAACGATGAGGGTAAGCGAGGCGGCGGGCATCCTGAAGGCCATGGGCGTGAAAAATGCGGTTTACCTGGACGGTGGCGCGGTTTCGCAGGGGTACTATTACAATTACTCCGGCGGAAAGATGGCGCCCCGCATCATCGGATGCCATGATTGGGACGAAATGCCGCCCATCTACACCAACGTGCTTGTTTTCTATTCCAAATGAGCGCAAGCTCCGCGTGCCGACGCTGCAGGCGGCCCGCCCTGGCGTTCTGCTTGCGCCTTTCGGCCGGTTTCATTTCATTGCAATTCCTGCCGCCTTGGCGCCGCGCGAGGAGTTGTAGCCCGGCTGCCTCTCGAAATTGAAGCCATACAGCGGGCGGCTGTCGTTCACAAAGCCCCCTATCTGCGCAATCCTGCTGCACGCCGCCTCCACGCCCGGCACGCCGTTCTTGAGCATGCTTGCATGGAAGTCGCTTTTCGAAAGTTCCTGGTAGATGCGAAGGAAAGTGAATGTGTTTTTTGCAACGTCCCCGAAATCCTTTGCCTTTGCAAGAGTGTTTGCCATCCCTTCCCCTCCGGTGTATGCCGGGTAGATGAGGGAAATGTCCCCGTACCTGTCTATGTGCGACCTTATCCTTGCAGCCGCCTTGACGATTGCATAGTCCTGGTTCATCGCGCCGCCGATCTCTTCGCCGGGGGCTATCCTTTTCCTGAAATTATAGATGGCATAGCTCCCGTCTATGCCCTTTTCCACGAGGAACGCATAGCTGCCATTGCTGTTGCTTATTATGCGCTGCCCGCCCGCCTTCAGCTTTGACAGCGCATCCTTGTCATCCTTCGAAAGCCTGATGGTTTCGAACACCGCATACTGCTGCTTCCCCTTCGATCCCGAAATCGAGTACTTGTCGTACTCGTGCGAATAGTATTTTACCACGGAAAACTGGGTGCCGTTCAGCCCGCTGACGGCCATCCCCTTCCCCCTGCCCAGCCGCAGGAGATTGTCGTAAATCCCGCTGCCGTCCTTTACCTGGCTGTTGAGGACAATCCCCACCTGGTCGTCGTTGCAGATAAACATCGGCCTTGAGCATTTTGCGAGCTTTGCCCCAAGCTCGCCCAGGCTTTTCGCGCTGTCGAACCTGGCCAGGAGCTCGCTGTCCTTGCTCTTTATCGCATTTTTCAGGTAAGCCCCCATCTTGATGGGCTCGTATACGTTCAGCTTGCCGTTTTCCTTCTTTATGACAAAACCGTCCACGCTTGCCCATCCGCCGGGCTTGTCAAGCATGCCCCATGCTTCCTTGGCCACCTTTGCGGAAAATTCACCGGCATTGCCTATTTTGCCGCTGTTTTTCGCCGCATACTCCTTCACAGCCTTTGCAAATGAGGTTTTATCCGCCGCCGCGCTGAACAGATAAGTCTCGCCGTACTCCCCCTTGGCCACAATGCTTGCCAGGTATTTTGCCTCGCTGGAAGCGCCTGACGGCATCTTCAGGTCGAAATTGTGGCATTGGGTGAGCGAAATGCTGTCCGGCGAGATAAGCGGCTCCAGGTAATAGTTGGTGCCGTCGTGGCGGGTGGCCTCCACGCTGTAGTATTTGCCGCTGGACTCCTTGAATATCACGGCCCATACCAGGTTGGGGTCTATGTTGTAGTATTTGGCCGCCTTGTCGACCACCTCGGCAAGGCGCGGGCCATCGGAGCCTGCCGAGTAGCTTGCAATCCTCTTTGCCC
>JBAZBT010000003.1:8498-28345 GCA_041671345.1 Candidatus Micrarchaeia archaeon | reverse complement strand
TAGAGGATTCACAGGCGTTGCGCGAGAAGAACTATGGCGGGCTTGAGGGCGTGAAATGGGAGGAAAACGAGAAAAAATACGAAAAATACCATCTGGATTCGTCCGCGCGCGCGCCCGGCGGGGAGAACAATGCCGACGTGCAGAGGCGGGTCTGCGGATATTTTGAAAAAAATATCCTCAATTCTTCAGAGGAGCAGGTGCTGGTGGTGTCCCATCACGGCCCCCTAGTGCTTTTCACCTGCCGCATGCTTGGAATGCCAATCTCAAACTGGCGCGGGCTGCGGCTTGGCAATTGCGGGCTGTCCATCTTCTCGAAAGAGGGGAAGACGTGGCGCATGACCTTGTGGAACTCGCTTTCCCACTACGGGCTTGAGAACTTCAGGCCTCTCCTGTCGAGCGAAAGGAGATGAAAAGTGCCGCGCGGCGCCCGTTTGCGCCTTTTTCTTAAATGCATAAATCTATCCATTTATGTACGTTTTTATAAAACCTTCAGGCATAACTGCCCTCGGTGAGAATATATGTCTGAAACCAAGCGAGTGAAGATACTGCTCACGGAAGACGACGTTCCCAGGAGCTTTTACAACATCGCCGCGGACTTGAAGGCGCCGCTTGCCCCGCCCATCCACCCGGGCACGCGCGAGCCCGTGCCGCCCGAGGCATTCTACCCCCTTTTCCCAAAAGAGGTGGTGAGGCAGGAATACTCGACAGAGCGCTTCATCCCGATTCCAGAGGAAGTGCGCGAGGCGCTGCTGCGCTCGGGCAGGCCCATGCCGCTTTTCCGCGCAACAAGGCTTGAGAAATACCTCAAGACGCCCGCGAAAATCTACTTCAAGAACGAGAGCATGAACCCGTGCGGCTCGCACAAGCCCAACACCGCGATCCCGCAGGCATACTACAACCTCAAGGAAGGCACCGAGACAATCTACACCGAGACCGGGGCGGGGCAGTGGGGGACGGCGCTTGCGTATTCCACCATGCTTTTCGGCCTCAAGTGCGAGGTGTTCATGGTGAAGGTGAGCTTTGAGCAGAAGCCCTACCGGAAAGTGATGATAGAGACCTACGGCGCAAAGGTGCACGCATCGCCCAGCCCGCACACCTCGTACGGGAAAAAGGTGCTTGCGGAAAACCCCAACCACACCGGAAGCCTTGGCATCGCGATTTCCGAGGCGATAGAAAAGGTGGTCACCGACCCGGCGCACAAGTCCAAGTACTCGCTTGGAAGCGTGCTCAACCACGTCATGCTGCACCAGACCGTCATCGGGCAGGAAGTGCGCGCGCAGCTTGCGCTCGAGGACGCGGTGCCTGACTACGTGATAGGCTGCATAGGCGGCGGAAGCAACTTCGCCGGCATCTCGTTCCCGCTCATCTACGACAAGATGAAGGGGAAGAACAACGCGGAGTTCATAGCTGTCGAGCCGGAGAGCTGCCCGTCCACGACGAAAGGCAAGTTCGAGTACGACTTCGGCGACACGGCTGGCATGACGCCGCTCATGAAGATGTACACGCTTGGCAAGGATTACGTGCCGTCCGCGATACACGCTGGAGGGCTCCGCTACCATGGCATGGCGCCCACGGTCTCGCACCTTGTTGCAGACGGCATGGTAAGGCCCGTCTCATACAGCCAGAAAGATGTGTTCGAGGCAGGCGTGACATTCGCGCGCACCGAGGGAATAATCCCCGCGCCCGAAAGCTCGCACGCCATCAAGGCGGCAATCGACACCGCGCTCCTCTGCAAGAAGAACAATGAGGCGAAGACAATCGTCTTCAACCTCAGCGGGCACGGCTTGCTTGACTTGGGCGGCTACCAGCAGTACCTCGAGGGCAAGCTGGCCTGATTTTTCCCTTTCCCCCCTTTTCTTATTTTTCTTTTTTTCTTTTGCCCCAGGTTAATCCATACCTTAATAAACACTTCCATATACTATGTACAACATATGAACACCTTACCCCACAGACTAAGCGCTACCTCGCCCCAAAAAGGGCCTGCGGGAATGCGCAGTTTTCAGGCAAATGGCTCGCCGATGGCAGCCGCAAGGCTCCTGCTTGCCGATTCCCAATCCCATTTTTCCACCGCCGCAATTCGCCTGCCCAGGGCAACCAATGCAAAAGAGGCAGAGGCGGCGCTTGCCTCCTGTTTCCAGGCCATTTCGGCATGGCGCTCCATCTCAAAGTCATCCGCCCGCGCCACCCCCGAATGGCTCGAGGCGCAGCTTGCGCTTGCAGACCTTTACAATTTTCGCGGCAAGCTTTGCACTTGGAATTACGACAAGCTTGCGGGTTCCCGCCGCCAAAAAGCGATTTTTTGGACAGTGCGCGCCGGCGAGGCATTTGAAAGCGCGCTTGCCTGCCTGAAGGAAGCTGCCCCATGCGGCTTGCCAGGCGATGAGACGCGGGCAATCAAGCACAAAATGAAGAACATCCACCAGGAAATCCATTACTCATATTATTATGCATCCGTGCTGTCTGCCAAGGAGAACCCCTGCCACCTGCTCGTTTCACTTGATGATTTGGGCGCAATGGACGGCCTGGCCGGCGCACACGCAATAAAAGCCATCATGCACGGGCACAGGTCCAGGGTGCTCTCGAACGAGCTTTTTGAAAGCAGCCTGGATTAAGCGCGTCACGCAAGCAGCGGGAACGCGGCTTTCATCCCCGTGATTATGAACTGCACGCCCACCGCGCAGACAAGCAGGCCCATTATTTTCGTCATTGCCTCGGTGCCGTCCTCGCCAAGCGCGCGCTGGATGCGGGGGGAGAAATGGAGGACGACATAGTTGATTGCGCAGGCCACGAATATGGCGGCCCACAGCGCGATTGCATACCATGCGCTTTGCGCCTGGCTGGCAAGCACCACCGCGGTGGTTATCGCCCCGGGCCCGGATGTCATCGGTATTGCGAGCGGCACCACGAACGAATGCCTGTCGAACTTGTGGCGGCGCGCCTTGCTCTCGTCGGGCGAGAACATCCTCAGGCCCACGATGAGCAGCACCAGCCCGCCCGCAATCCGAAACGCCTCCAGCGTGATGGAATACAGCTGGAAAATCAGGAAGCCTGAAAGGGCGAAGAACACCAGCACGCAGAAAGCCACCAGGCTTGACATGAACGCCACCCGCTCGCGTTCCCCTTTTGGCGCGCCCTTGGTGAGCGAGATGAGCGTGGCTATGGTGGAAAAGGGATTGATGATGACCATTATCGAAATGAACGAGGTGAAGAAAAACGCCATCTCCGGTTCCATGGCTGCCTCTTCGCACCCAACCATTATATATTATGCCTCATGCCCCAAATGCCTTGCTGGTTGCATGGACTTCGATTACAACGAATTCGCCGCCTCTGCCGTGGAAACCGTGTGCTCGCACCATGCCTGGCACCGCGCGGTTTCCATCGACCTTGAGACGAAAATAGAAAAGAAAAGCGACTTCCTCACAGGCGAGCGCTTGCTTGCCATTGGCTTGGCGCGCCGCGCGGGCAGCGGGGTGGAAGTGAAGACATTCACGCTCAAGGACGAGAGCGACGAGGCCGAGATAGAGCTCCTCTACGAAGCCGCGCGCTGGCTCGCGCCCGTGCGCCCGCTCATCCTTCTCGGCTACAACATCGCAGGCTACGACTACCCGCTCATGAACATGAAGCTCAAGTGGCATGATGATTTGCTGCGCGCGAAGGTGCCGGAGGGAGAGCGGCCCGTGTTCCCGCGCGAATACTGGGCGCTGAAGGACGCGCTCACGCGCGCGTACGTGCTTGACATGATGCACCCGCTGCGCTACGCAATCGCGGCGCACGACAACCTCACGCCGAAATACAAGTCCCTGTCGGACGTTGTTTCCCACGCGCGCTTCGAAAAGGTCGCGCTCATGAGAAGGAAACAGCTCGCGCAGGGGACTGACACGGAAAACAAGGGGAAGGTCATCTACAACCTCTGGAAAGCGCGCGACCCGGATTTCGAGCGCTACCTTGAAGGCGACGTGCACGACGTCCTGCTTCTTGCCGAGGAGATGTACGGCATCAAGCCCCAATAGCAGGCGCTAGCGCATTCGGCTTGCCGATGAAATGCCCGGGGTCACCGCTTCTTTGCATCCATCCTCTCGATGAATTTGCTTATGTCCTCCCATATCCTCTTTTTCTCGTTCCCGGCAATCACTTCCACGCTTCCGCGCAAGGAAGGCTGGTAATATGGGAGGTAGCGGCTGAACCTGTCGTCGATGAGAAGGCAGTAGCAGTAATCCTCCGCCTTGCGGATGCCCCTGCCCATCGCCTGCACCGTCTTTATGCAGGCCGGCAGGAGCGATGCCAATTCCGAAGCCTTTGCGCTGCTATGGAATTTTTTCGTAAGGTACCCCTCGTACGCCTCATGGCGCGCGTCGGGCTTGGGGAACGGGAATCCCGCGATGACGATGAGCTTGAAAGGGTTGTTCTGGAAATCCATGCCTTCCGAATACGAGCCGCCGATCACGCCGTGGAAGACAACGGGCTTTTCCTCGAACGTGCGCGCCTCGATGCGCGACTTCCTCTCCTCTATGGCGGGGTGCTTTTCCCTCCTCATCTCCGTCTCGTGCGAAAAGCCGTGCAGCACCAGCTCGTCCTTCACCATGCGGAGATACTCGTATGAAGGGTAAAATATTGCGAGCGAATGCGGCGCGCAGGCGCGGGCAGCCTCGTCTATGATTGCCGCCATCACCTTCACGCGCGCGCCATCCAGCCGCTCGCGTGCGCGCGAGGACACCCAGTTGCAAATCCTCACGCGCTTCCTTTCCGCGTCAAAGGGCGAGGCATAGCTCCCTTCCTCCAGGTTCAGCGCGCGCTTTTCCTCCACGCCCAATAAGTCGCAGATGCCTTTCTTGCCAATGAGCGTGCCGCTCATGAGGACGGCGGAGTGCACCTCGGAAAACACGCGCGCGGCAACGAGCGACGGGTCGAAAAGCGCGGTCCTCACGCGGAAGAACTCATGGTCCTCGGATGTCTTTATGAAAACGCCATAGGCGGGATTGCCCGATGCCGCCCTTTCCGCGGAGTCAAGGAATGCCGCAAGCTCGGAAAGGGAAGAAAGCCCGTCTATGTCAAGATGCCCCCCACCCGATTCGAGCCTCATGCTCGAATGGGCACCGTTTTGCGCAGCAAAACGGCTGTCCCCCGCCTTTACCGCTTCCATCCTCGCAAACTCCACAACATCCATCAGCATGTGCGAAAGCGGCTTGCCATTGTCGCCGCCCATCAGGCTCGACAATCCATAGTTCGCAAACTTCTCGGGATGGAAAAACGCAAGCTCGGAATGCAGGAGCTTTTTCTCCTCCTTTGCCGCATCGCTTTCGTCCACCAGCCGCTTGAGCGCGGGGGCGAGCGCGTTCTTGAAATAGCCCGTCACGAGGTTTATTTCCGAAAGCATCTCGGGCGCATCCTCGGACTGCTTCCTTGCGTCGGCAAGCGCGCGCTGCGCGTTCTTCAGCGTCTTTTCCCCGATTTGCCTCGCGTTGATGTCCATTATCCTGTCCGGCAGGTTGTGCGCCTCGTCGATTATCACGTCGCACTCGCCAAGGGGCCTGCCCAGCTTCATGAGGAACAGGTCAAGTATGGACGGCTCGAAAAGGTACGAATAGTCGCACACCACCACGTCCGCATCCTTCATCGCCCCGAGCGCGGCATAGTGCGCGCAGTATTCCTCGAGCATGGACCTGCGCACGCTTTCAGCCGCGCTGATGGGGTCCTCAAGGAGTTTCTCCGGCACGGACAGGGGCGGGCGCGAGTATTTGCAGTGCGCGATTTCGCACAAAAGGTAGGGCGAATCGTCGGAGGGGTCCTGCGCGCGCAGCAGGCACATCCTGTGCTTCGATATCTTGTCAATCACGCGCAATTTCCCGCCAGAGGGCGAGCCGGGGCGAATGGAGGAGAGCGATTCCTTCCTTTTCCCGTTCACCGCGCGCGCCTCAATCATCGCCTGTATGTGGTGCGAGTTCCTATGCGTGAGGAAAACGACCTTCCTGCCCGCGGGAAGCGCGGACTCCAGCACGCCGCAGAGCGACGCCGCGGTCTTGCCTATGCCCGTGGGCGCGTTTGCAAAAAGTACCCTCCCCTCCTGCGCGGCCTGCCTGGAGTCGTTGTAAAAGCCATGCTGCCCGCTCCTCATGCGCAAGTGCGGGAACAGCGAGTCAGGGGGGAGCTCGATATTTTCCATAATCAGCGCACAGACTTGGGGGCAAAAGAATAAAAAAAGAGGCAAACCTCTTTTTTTTAGCATTTGCAAAGAGAAGCCCGCAGGCTTCGAATTTACAAATGCAAAGAGAAGCCCGCCGGCTTCGATTTCACAAATGCAATAAAAAGGAGGGAACTTGCACGGGCGCGCCCGGAATGGGGGCAAAAGAGGCAGGCAGGGCTAGATGTTCCAGTCCTGCGCGACTTTCCTTGCGGCTTCGGATGCCTTTTTCACGCTCTCGCCCGCATTGGGCCCGTTTGCGCTCCACGCCGGCACTTCCCTTATGTCCGAAAAGCCGCAGAAGGCGAACAGCGTTTTTGTCAGGCTTAGCGCGTGCTCCCAGCCCGCCATCTGCTGCGTGCTGTAGTCGCCGCCGGCGGAGAGGACGATGAGCGCCTTCTTGCCGGACATCAGCCCCTTGTAGCCGCTGCCGTCCATGTCCCAGGTTATGCCCTTGAGCAGCACCGCGTCGAAATACGCCTTGACCACCGCGGGCATGGAAAAGTTGTACATGGGGTACGCCACCACCACTGCATCCGCGGACTTGAACTGCCTGGCAAGCTTTTCCATCCCGTCCAGCAGCTTCTGCTGGTGCGCGGTGAGCTTCTGGCCGGCATAATACTTGAGCACGTACGCCATCAGGTTCTCGCCAAGGAACATGTCGGGCGTGTCGGATATCAGGTCCAGCACCTGGATGTCGCCCTTTTGCTTTGCCTGGGACAGGAACGCGTCAAGGACCATTTTCGTCTTGGAGCGCTCGCTGCGCGGAAGATAAGTCACAACTAAGGTTTTCATATTTTCACCGATGTAAAATGGGGAAGATGGGTTTATATTTCCCGTTTGGACAGGTGCGGGTAGCCATCTTTCCGCGCCAGCCCCGCCCAAATTCCCTGCAGCCCGCCTATTGCCTGAGCCACTCGCTTTTCCTCGAGAGCTTTTTCCCCGCCATGTCCTTCGGCGCCAGCCACCTGTAGCCGGAAAAGCCCGGCGCAGCGCGCACCGCATGGCTTTTCGCAGTCACCTTGAAAACAAGCACGGGGATGATGGCGCGCCGCTTCCTTGTCCCGGCATTATGCTTCTTTTGGAAAAGTATGTCGTGCACTTCCGCGTCAATGCCTGCCTGCTGCCGGAAGGCGGCGGCAACCGCGGCAACGGGGTTTTCGCCCGCCATCAGCTCCGCGCAGGGCACTTCAAAAAGCTCCTCGCCCAGCACGCTCTTCCTGACAAGGAAAAGCGCGCGCTCGCCGTCTTCAAGCAGGCCTGCTGCCATGCCGGTGGGCGCTTGCAAAAGCGGCTGGCGCTTCATTTTCCCGCCTCAAACACATTGATGTCCGCAACCAGTTTCTTCGCAATCTCCTCTGCATCCTCCTTCCTCACGCTCGCGCCGCCGACCGAGCGGTGCCCGCCGCCGCCAATCCTTTTCATCGCAGCGCCCACGTCAAACCCGCTTTTCTTTCCGTAAATATTGTGCCCCACTGAAATTTTTGCAGTGCCCTTTTCGTCCTTGTCCGGCATGATGCGCACCGATGTCACCGCGGATGGGAACAGGGAATAGACGAGGTAATTGTTGCCGCGCGGCAAATCGGGGCGCGTGCGCAGGTCGGAATACGCGACTTTCCCCATCATGGCCGTGTGCTCGCGCAATATCCGCGCGAACTTGTCAAGCTCAGCCTTCACATTCTTCGCCCGCTCAGCCACGCGCGCGTCTGACAGTATGGCTGCAATATCCGGCGTCTTGCGGATGAGCGCAATCACGTGCACCTTGTACGCGTCATCTTCCGCTTTTTCCGCGCTCGTCTCAAGCGTGTTCGAGAAAAGGAACCAGCCGGAGGGGTGCTCAGCCTCCTCGCGCGCCACCTGCCCGGAGTCTATCCTGTCCGCCGCCTCCACCGCGGCGGCGTATTTCTCCAGGTAGGGGTTTTCATAATATTCATAGACCACGCGCGCGGCGGATGGCGCCAGCCTCCACGCCCCCTCGAACGCAGCGCCCTCTTTCGGCTTGCTGCTCTCATGGTGGTCAAACCACATGCCCGCATGCCGGTCATACGGCAAGTCGGATATGATGTCGCTTTTCCTGAACGGGATGTTCCCGGCCTGCACGGTGCCCGGGTCCACGAAGCGGAACTCGTCGATTTCCTCGACGCAGGAGATGAGCACCGCGCACATGACTCCGTCCAGGTCGGTATGGGTGTAAAGCCTCATGGAAGGCATTTGCAGGGAAAGGTAAAAAAAGAGCAGGGCGGAGCCGGCGGGTGGGAAAAAGCAGGCGCCCGGGTGATGCCCGGATGGCGCAGCGCCGCAACAACAATTAAAAAGCGCGCAAGCGAATTGCCATGCGGAGGGGTTAAATGCAAAAAATCTCACTCGCGCTGGTCCTGCCTGTTTCCCTGCTCCTGCTGCTCGGATGCGTTTCGCAGAGCGCCCCCGCCCTTCCGCCCGTGCCTTCCCCCCCGCAGCTTGTCGGCAACGACTCTGACGCGCACGGCTGCATCGGCAGCGCCGGCTACATCTGGTGCGAGGAAAAGCAGCGGTGCCTGCGCGCATGGGAGGAGAACTGCACGGCATCCGGCCCCGGCAAGGGCGCGCCCTGCAACGCAACTGCGGACTGCCCATCAGGCGCCGCGCGGTGCGCGGATGGCGCCTGCACGCAATACGACGGGCACGGCTGCGTCCCGGACGGCGGCTACGCGTGGTGCCCCGAGAAGGCAAAGTGCCTGCGCATGTGGGAGGAGGGCTGCCCCTCCCTTGCTGCGGCCGCGCTTGAGGCGCAGGCAAAGGCCTCCTGCGCAAGCGGCGCCAGTGTCTACATCTGCGGCGAATACATCCGCGTGGCCTCGGGCATGCCGGGCGCAGGCTCCTCATTTTATTCCCTTGGCAATTCCGGCGCAGTGGCTACCTGCCCTGTGGTGGCGCCGGACAGCATGAGCGAGCAGTGCAAAGCGCTCCTGTACGGGGGCAACTGCGTGGAAAAACAGGTGGCGTGCCGCCCGGTGCCTGCCGCGGTCACGGACCTGAAGGACGACCCGAGCTTCGTGGGCGCGCAGCTGACGTGGTCATCGCCTGGCGCATCGGCGGCGGACTATGCAATCTACCGCGGCGACGAGGGGATGGCGGAAGTGTCGCTCATAAAAACAACCGGGCAGAAAAGCTACAATGACGTTTTCAACGGCAGGGGGAAGGCATTCGCCTATTTCGTGCGCGCGCGCAATGCGGACGGCGCCGAGTCGCCCATCTCCAACATAGTCTACGTGACGCAGCGAAGCGCCCCGAGCACGCCCTCGCCCGGGCAGAATGACTGAGCCGGAACGTGCGTCAGGCGGGCGCAGCAGGCGCGCCCATGCCCGCGTCATTTCCCTTCCTTGAAAACAAGCGCGGCGGAGTTCATGCAGTACCTTTTCCCGGTGGGGGGCGGGCCGTCATCAAAAACATGCCCCAAATGCCCGTTGCATTTTGCGCACACGACTTCCGCGCGCACCATGCCAAACCCGGCGTCCTTCACCTCCTTTACCGCGCCCTTTTTCGCAGGCGCAAAAAAAGACGGCCAGCCGGTGCCTGACTCGAACTTGCTGTCCGAGGAGAAAAGCAGGGCGCCGCATGCCGCGCAGGAATATTCCCCCTTTTTCCTGTTGTTCCAGTAGATGCCGCAGAATGGCGGCTCGGTGCCTTTTTCGCGAAGCACATGGTACTGCTCCGGCGTGAGCTTTTGCCTCCAGGCATCCCCCTTGCCGATTTTTCCATCCATCCGGGCCGCCTCCTTGTCAAGGGCATATGCGGCAGGCGGCATCGCGGTGCTTCTGCACGTATTTCTGGTGGTATTCCTCGGCAGGCAAAACCCCCCCCGCGGGCGCCACCTCGGTGACAATCGGCCCGCCGTATTTTTTGGATTTGCCAAGCGCGGCAATCGCCTTCCTCGCCTCCTTCTCCTGCGCCTTGCCATGGAAAAATACCGCCGAGCGGTATTGCGCCCCGACGTCCGGGCCCTGCCTGTTTTTCGTGGTTGGGTCGTGCATGCCGAAGAACGCTTCAAGGAGCTTCGCATAGCTTATCTTCCCTGGGTCGAACTCCACGCGGACCGATTCCGCATGCCCTGTTTTCCCGGCGCACACCTCCTCGTAAGCCGGCCTTTCCTTGCTTCCGCCCGTGTAGCCCGCCTCGGTATCATGCACCCCCGGCAGCTTCCTGAAGGCTTCCTCCACCCCCCAAAAGCATCCTGCCGCAAACGTTGCAACCTTAAGTTTCCCGCCCATGCCGACGCACCCCGTGCGCATTGCTTCCGCTGGAAGCTTATTATTGGCGCCTACCCGCAGGTGCGCGGGCGCTATTTTTTCCGGGCCTTGGCGTTCTCCGCAGCCATCCCCATCCCCACGGCGATTATCGGCACCATGAGGTAGCGGATGCCGATGGACATGAAGTACGCGGGCGTGTCCACCTTCATCATGGGCACGAGCACCACGAAATCCAGCGCCCAGTTCATCGCTGCCCACGTTACGCCGGCAACCAAGCCTTCCTTGACATAATCCTTCTTCACGGCGTCGAAGTATTTCACGAGCAACGCCGTGCCCACGAGCGCGGAGAAAACCACCATGATGGACTTGAAAAAGTCATTGTCGATGGTCATGCGCGCGGCTGCCGGGTCGTAGAAAAAGAACGACGCGAAAAACGGGAGCATCCAGGTCAGGAAACCGAAAAGCACAAGCATGCACGTCTTGCCCATCTTCATCATTTCACCCGTGCTTCTGTCCTCGCACAAGGTTTATAGGGCTATTCTCTGGCGCGCGAAAGGCGCCTGCGCAGTGCGTGCTGCAGCCGGCCCGCCCCGCACGTCAAACTTAAATATTATCCGCGCGAAATGGTGGCGGGTGGCATTATGGACGACATTTTCGGGGGAATCGCGAGCAAGGTGCAGTCTGACCTGCAATGGAAGGCGGGCCAGACAATCACGGACAGCGTGGTGAAAGGCGCATCCGGCGTCCTGAACAAGGGCAAAGGCTCATCAGCGCCCACGAACGCCTGCCCGAAATGCAAGAAGGCAATCCCCGACCCGCGCCCGAAATTCTGCCCGGGCTGCGGCGCAGCGCTCATGGTTTCCTGCAAGAAATGCAATGCCGAATACCCGTCGGGCACGAACTTCTGCACCGGCTGCGGGACAAAACTGGGGAAATAGGCCAATGCAGCCGTGGCCGCGCTAAGGCGGGCTGCGGGGTAAACGTGGGGAAATAGGCCAATGCAGCGTGCTTGAAAGGCAGGGCGCCTAAATTCCCCCGCCGGCCATGCCGCGCCCTGCAGGCGGGCTTCTCAATCCCAGCCGGCGGGCATTCACATCTCGAAATCCAGCGGGGCCTTGGGCAGCTTGCTTTTCCCGAAAAGAAGGGAGAACCCCCTTTCGCCTTCCGGCACCGCGTACCAGACCGCGCCCTCGGACGGCTTATGCGCGTCAAGCGCGGTCTCGAACATGTAGTTCACGGGCTTTTGGAGCTCGCCCTCCCCGCATTTCAGCCACATTTCCTCGTCTGGCACGATGAACGCGGTGGACGCGCTCTTGGTGTTCTCCGCCTTCAGCTCAATCACAAGGAACAGGCTGCCCGGCTGGCTTTTCCCGTTATGGTACTCTGCCATCTTCCGCGCGCTTTTTATTTCAAGCGAAATCGCGCCGTACTGCACGGTTTTCCCGATTTTCATTTTCCCATCGGATTTTTTCATCATTGCCACCCCTCAGGCGCCCGCGCGCCAACGCCAAACCCCTGTTTCCGGCCCGCAAGCGTGCCTGCATGGCGCCTGCCTCCCATCCCTGCGGCCCGTGCCCTTCAGGCGCTGAAGCCCAATTCCTTCTTGCCCTCCTGCTTCCTCCCCACGCGGAGCGTGAAGCTGCCTTCGCGCTCAGGCACCACGAAGAGCAGATGCCCCTCGCCGGAATATCCCGGGTCCATCGCGGTCTCGAATTTGTAGTTCTTGAGCGGGATGGTTTCGCCGCCGCAAGCCAGGGAAAATTCCTCGTCGGGGCTCATGTACGCGGTTTTCTTGGAATTGTTCCTCACCCTGAACCGAAGCATGAGGTATTCCGTGCCGGGCTTTGCCTTCGCCGCGCCCATCTCGGTTCCCCTCTCCGCGCCGGAAAACTCGAACTGCACCTCGCGGTACTCCACGCTTCCCGAAATGCCAGCCTTCCTGGCGCCCGCGGTCATGCCGTGCCTGCCGGCCTCGGCAAGCTTCTTCTGGTCGTCCGAAAGCTTTTCGCGCATCTCCCTTTCCAGCCGCGAGTATGCCCTGTAGTCCTCGCTGTTCTGCTTCTCGATTGCCTTGTGCGCCTTTGCCTTCACCTTCTCGGGCGCGCCCTCGTATTCCTCGTTGAACGCCTTTTCCCTCGCCAGCCTTTTCTCCACCATCCCGTCCTCTGCCGCGCGCATGCGGCTCATGTGCCCGTCAAGAAGCCCGTCCATGCCCTGCGGGCCCTTGCTTGCCTGCCGCTTCACCACCTTCTCATCCTCGGACGGCGCGGTGAACGGCGGCAGGGAGTAAAGCGCCTCCCCCCCGGCCCCGCCAGCATCCTCGCCTGGCTTTATCGCGCCCGCAAGCATGTACTTGAGCATTTTCCGTGCAAGGCTTGCGCGCATGTCCTTCTTCTCCACCATGTTGGTCAGGTAAACCGCGGACTGCGTCGCCGTCACCCTGCCGTCCCCGACGCTTTCGGGGCGCACTTCCACCCCGAGCCCGGCGTGCACCACCCGTTCATGCGTGCTGAAAACCGTGAGCGTCCCGCTGTCGATGCCGATGAACGCGGCAAGCTCCTTCACCCTGCCGTACTCCCCGCGGTCCGGCTTGAATTCCACCTGCGGGCAGCTTTGCGGCAGGCAAAGCTTCCTGCCAATGGCGTCCGCGCTCGTGATTTTCACCCAGAAAAGCCCGTGCACAAGCGACAGGCGCGTGACCATCTGCCCGAGCGTCCTCCCGCTGCTCTCCTTCCTTTCAAAATCCAATATTGAAATCTCAAGCTCGCTTTGCGGGAAAACCGCGAACATGGAAGACTCGCGTTCCTTGCCGTACGGCGTGGCATCGGCGTCCCTGTCCCAGATGAATCCGTTGCCGGTGACCAGCCTGTCGCCGTCCTGGAGCTTCATCCTCCCCCCGCCTGCCGCGCCAAGCCTCATCCTGCTTCCCCTGCGCACCACCCACGCCTCGCCTGAAAAGCCGTACTCTATCGGAACTTCCGCTGGCCCGCCTTTCGCGCCCGCCCCCCCGCTTCCTCCTCCGCCCATGTTATCTACCCCTATGATATCGCTATAATGCCGCTAACGCCCGGGCCCGCTGCCATTTCCCTTCCTCCGAATCTACAGCTTGAACCCCGCCGCCGCCTTCTTCTCGTTTTTCATGCCGAGCTGGAACGTGAAGCTTTTCGCGTCCTGCGGGACCACGAACACTGCATAGCCCTCCCTTTTCCCGCCGGCTGGGATGTCGGTCTTGATTTCATAGTTCGCCGAGGCAATCTGCTCGCCGCCGCAAGCCAGGCTGAATGCATTGTCCGGGTCAAGGTACGCATCCGCCTTGGAATTGTTCGTGACGCGCATGTGCACGAGCAGGAATTCCTTGCCCTGCGGGCTTTTCGCAAACCCGCGCTCCGTCCCCTTCTCCGCGCGCAGTATTTCGTATGAGAGCCCGCGGTACTCCAGCGTCTCCCCGATTTCGGCGGATGCCGTTTCCGCAGACAGCCCCCTGCCCTTCGCAGCCGCCTTCACGCCTTCCTCCAGCTGCTGCCTTGCCTTCATCATCTCGGCCTCATAGGCAAGCGCCTGCGCGCCCGTCGGCTTCCCCTTCATGTATTTCTCCTTCAGCTCAGCCTGGCGCGTGACAAGGTCGCCCACCAGCATCTCGTAGCTCTTGGCGGAGCGCTTCACGTCCTTGCGCACCAGCTTCTCCTCCTCGCTCGGCACGGAATATGAAGGCAAGGGCGAGGAAAGGAGCGACTTTGCCTTTTGCGCCTGCTCCGCCATCGCCTTCTCCCCGCGCATCCTTGCCTCGCGGATGGCGTCCGCCTCAGCGCCGCTTGGCCCTTCGGAATGATTTTCAGCCGCCTTCACCTGCTGCATCGCAACCTCGACAAGATCCTCGTCCCCGCTCTCCTTTGCAGCCTCGAGCTGCGCCTTTGCCTCGGCAGCCATGCTTTCCCTGCTTTGCCCCTGCACGACGGCGGGCGCGCTCCACTTTCCCTTTTTTGCCTTCACCCTTGCGCTTGCCATCAGGGACGCGCCCCCGACCCCTGCGTGGTATTTCCTCACGGCCTCCACGCGCGCGTCCGGGTGCCTGTAAAGATGCGTGGAATAAACCGCGTCGCGCGTCGCGGTGATCTTCACGCCGCCGTCCACGATGCCTCCCGCCTCCAACCCCAGCGCGCGGTGCACCACCCTGTTCATCGTGTCGAAAATGACGAGCGTGCCGCCCCCGCAAAGCTCGATGTACCCGCTCACGGCCTTCTGCCCGCGGAACTCGCCGAGCATGGGCTTGAACTCCAGCTGCGGATAACCCGGCGGGATGGCGAGCCTGTCCTCTATCCTCCCTTCGGTGATGACAAGCACGCCGAACAGCCCGCGCACCAGCTCCACCGAGGAGAGCCTGTTCTGCACCACGGGCGAGCCGGATGCATTGGACGTGTTTTTCCTGACCGATATCCTCGCCTCGCTGTCTGGGAAAACAGTAAGCGTTATCCTTTCCTTTTCGTCCAGTGCCGAGCTTTCGATTCCGCTTTGGATGCCGATGATGCATCCGCGCCCGGTCACCAGCCTGTCCCCGTCCTCAAGCGCCACGCGCACCTCCCCGCCCTTTGCCGATGCGGAATCCACCAGCCCGATTTTCCTCCCCGCGCGCACTGCATGCGCCTCGCCCACCGCGGCGTAGTCAATGGGGAATTCCTCGGCCTTCTGCCCCCCTTTGCTTTTCATCGCCAGAAGCTTCCCGACTTTTTGCTTTGCCATGGAAATTCCCCCATACCTCATTATGCAGCCGCGCCGCATTCCTGCCCATTGCCGCCTTTCCCGGCCAATGCTATGCATCCCCTTTTTGCACTGCAAATGCCGCGCCCACCGCGCCGACGTAAGCGAAGAACGCGAACGACGCGGCGGCAGCCTGCTCCTGCATCGCATCGCTCTTCATGTGGTACGCATGCGCGCGCAAATCCGACACCCCGCCCTGCGGGCTTCCGCACATGCGAAGCGCCTTTGCAAGCGGCGCATCGTTGCCCGGCTTTCCCAGCAACTCAGCCATGAGCATCTCGTGGTGGATGTCAAGGTAGCGGAGCAGCGTGGAAGCCGTGTCCGCAACCCTTTCCGCCCTTTCCCTTTCCTGCGCAGTGCCTGCCTTTCCCGCGGCCTGCTGCGCCATCGCGCCGTACTTCTGCACCGCTGACTTGAATTCCTCCTTCCATTCATCGCAAATCCCCTTTGCCTTCCCGATATCCCCGCCAGCCTCGCCAAGCGCGCCCGTTGCCGCGCGGTAGGTCTCCAGCCGCAGCCTGATGTCCAGGAAGAGCGAGGCAACGTGCGCGAAAAACGATTCGTCCTCCGCCTCCTCGTCATACCATTTCTCAAAAGCGGCCTCGAACGCGTCCAGCTCATTCTCAAGCTGCGAAGTCGCGGCGGCCGCGGCGCCATAGCCGCGCGCTTTCCCGGCGCCTGCGCGCGCAGATTCGAACTTTGCCGCCAAGCCGCCCGCCCTGTCCTCAAACCCCTTCAGCTTGGTGTCCTTGAAGTACTGCTTCATCATTGCCGCGCGCTCAAGAAGATGCTGCGCAGCCTCGTTTTCGAAACCAGAATCGTTTGCATCCTTTCCCATAATGCCGCCCCGCTCGCTCTTGCCAATCCAGTCCTGCGCCCATCCGTTTCCCGGCCTGCCTTGCCTCGCGTCACAAATCCGCGCCCCTGCGCCTGTTTCCATCCGGCCCCATTCATTTCACCCTTGCCCATTCCTTGGGGGCGGGATAGGGCGGAAGCTCGTATGCATCCAGCCTTGCCTGCAGGTCGGACTGCGCCTTTGCCATCCTCTTTTTCGCCACCGGGTCGCCTGCCGCGATTTCCATGTATTTTTCTGACAGGTTCGCCTGCGCGGTGAGCTTTGCCATCTGCCCGCTTTCCGCAAATTCCTTCTGCATCTTCATCATCTGCGGCAGGCCTTCCTCAAGCTGCTTCCTCTGCTCCGGCGTGATGCCGGGCATGTCCTTCAGCTTTGAAAAATCCATGTTCGCAAGCATGTTCATGCCGAATGCCGGGCTGCCTGCGCCGCCCGACGCCTTCATCGCCTTCGCCATGGCGCGGGACATCTCGGCCTGCGCGGCGCTCACCTTGCCTTCCTTTTGCATCTTTTCCAAGTCGGCCTCGGCCGGCATGCCTTTCAGCGCCTCCTCGCCTTTCGCCCTCGCATCCCTGTTCTTGCGCGCGGAATATTCCATCATGCTTTCAGGCCCGGAAACCATGCCCCCCATCGAGAGGCTGAAGCCGGCGTACTGCGCCAGCACGGAAACGCGCGCATCGACTTCGGTTTTCTTCTCGAAAATGCCGCTTCCCGTCACCATCACTTCCGTCATGCCCAGCATGCCGAACCATGGCTTTGCCTCGTGGCTCCTGCCTCCCCCGGAAACGAGCATGGTGCAGCCGGGCACCACCACGGTCATGCCCTGCACTATGTCTATAATGTAATTGAACTGGCCCTCCTTCGCGGTGTGCCTGTCCTCGAGCTTCACCATCGGGATTTCCACGCCGGCGGAAGCAGGATGGACTGAAAACGCGCCCTTCACGAGCGAAAGATGGCTTATCTCCCGCCCCTTGCGCCTCTCGCCTTTCACCGTGGCTTCCCAGTCCCGTGTGCGCAGCGTGAATTCGCTTTCAGGGTATGCGCACACGCGCTGCATGGCGCCGCCCTGCGGATGCCCCATTATGGTGATGAATGATTTCCTGCCCGTGGTTATCCTGTCGCCGTCGGCAATTTTCTGCTTTTCCTTAAGCGCGAACTCCTCGTCGAAGCCTTTCGCCTGCCCGAACCTCACGGCGCCGCCCCTATGCGAAAGCGTTATTTCCCCGCAATAAGTGGTGTAATCGACCCCGCCGCATTCCACTGCGCCCATCCGGCATCACCGGAAAATTGAAACGAAGGCAAACGATATAAGCAATGCTGCCGGAATCCCGCCATGCAAGGGGCAAATGCGCACAGCATCCCGATGCCTGCCGCACTCGCCATGGCATTCTCCGCCTTCCTCCTTGCGGGCTGCTGCCTTTTTTCCGAGCCTGCGCCGCCCCCGCCCATGAGCCTTGCATTCTCCACGGCGCTTGACCCGTCGCTCTCGGTCTATATAGTGGACAAGGACGGCGCGCGCATCGCAAGCACATACAGCAACGACTATTTCTATCCTGTGCAGCGCGGGCTGCCTGCAGGCACGGCATACACCTTCAGGCTGCTGCGCGCAAATGGAGAGGTGGCGGTGCCTGCAAACGAGAACTTCACCGCGCTTGGCGACGCGGACGAGCCAAAATTCCAGCTCGGCGTGCAGCAATACCAGGGGTTAGCGCCCGGCAAATACACGCTGGAGCTTGTGAAGCTGGACCTCGCAAGCATGCGCGGCACGGTGGCGGCAAGGGCAAAAATCGCCGTTGTGCTGCCCTATGATGCCTCGGAGGAAAACATCGGGCTCATTTCCAACAACTGCTCGCGCCTGCTTCCGCCCGCCGGCGCCGCCTATCCTGCCGTGGGCGCCCCTGAGGGGCGTGCGCTGTACGACTGCATCCGCGACCTTGCGATTGCGGGCGGCGACCCTGAAATCTGCAAGGGCCTTACAAAATACATCAACGGCAGCCTGCCCTACATCGACGGGTGCGTGGGCGACTATGCGGTGGGCAAGGGCGACCTGGCGCTTTGCGCCAAGCACGGCCGCGCGGTGGACAGGGCGCTTTGCCGCGCGCAAATCCTCGGCGACTACCATGAATGCGAATCGTTCGAATGCGACTTTTACTGGGCGTGCTCCGACCAGCAAAGCGTGTGCCTGGTGAATTTCGGCCTGGCGCACGCAAACGCCACGATTTGCGGCATGGCGCAGAACGGCGACTACCGCAACCGCTGCCTGGGCCTTGTGCTGCATGACGCGTCATATTGCGCCCAAATAATGGACAACCAGTCCCGCGCAAGCTGCTTCAGCGACGTCGATTAGGCGCCCAGGGCGGGCAACCCGCCACGCGAAAGCCGCATGAACTGTGCCGTTGGGCGCCGCCCTCTGCTTTGCCAAAGTGCCCTGGCTTGCCCATGAAGCCTGCTCAAATGGGGGGGAAAGGGGCTTTCTTGGCAAACCCCCTGCCCGCGCATCCGCTGCCCCCACTCAAAAAGAAAAAACAGAAAAAGACGGCATTCATTGCCTGGGCTCGCATTCGACTTTCTGCAGGCAGCCGTCCTGCCCGGGCGTGAAGTTCACGTTGGTGCCGTTGCCCCAGCAGCTTGCCACCTGCCGCGCCATCTCGTCGTTCACCGCGCAGCCAGGGCGCTGGTTGCCAACCAATGTCTTGCGCGCCCGCTCCTCAAGCGTGATGCAGTTGTAGGCGGCTGCACAGCCATTGCCATCCTTTGCGGTGTCGATGAAGCTGCTCTTCGCGCTGCAGGCGTCGCGCTCCTGCTGCGTCGGCTGGCTTACCTGGGGGCAGGCAACCGGCGCAAGGCACTGCGAATAATACGCCATCGCGGGCTTCTCGCGCGCCATGCCGGTCAGCTGCCAATTGGCGCTTCCCTGCCCCGGGAAAACGCCGCTTGCCGCAAATGAGAGGGGCACATCCTCCAGCCTGTGCACGCAGACGACGGTCTGCCCCTCCACGTTGCTTGCTTTTTCGGAAATTGTGAAGTTCTTGCATTCCAGCCCGGCAACATTGCCAGCGCCGCCGGCAGTAATCGAGTAGTCCCCGTTGCCGCCCGACACCGCGACGTTTTTCAGGAGCACGGGCTTGGTGGCATTCCACATTTCGTCAGACAGGAGTTTCTTGCCTCCCCTGGCGGCAATGGTCTGGAGATCGAAGCCGAGGTCGAAGTCGCTCACCTTGGGCGTGGCGGTGTCAAAGGCAAGGTCCTGCCCGCTCAGGCTGTCGGAGTATACCGCCTCGCCTGTGTCAAGGTAGGCGGTTACCTTCAGGTAATTCGTGCCCTGCTGCCCCTGCCGGCTCGCGGTCATGAAGCCATTGAGCGCAGGCCTGCCGCCGCAGGTTGTTTTCTCGTCGAAATAGTACTCGAAGTTCACCTTCTGCACCGCCTGGCCCTGCGGCATGGGGCTTGAAAACACGTAGGAAAGGTGAATCGGCTTGAAAGGCGGCGGCTCCGCCGCCTTGGTCGTGTTTTTCACAGGCTCCGACGCCGGGACCGTCACGTTCTTGGACGGGGGGGCGGGCTGCTGCGCAGGGGGCGCCTGCTGCCCGGCGCAGCCGAACAAAAGCATAATCGCCACTGCCAAGCACGATGCCAAAACAAGTCCCTTCATCTTACCACCATGCACCGATTCCCGGTCAAGATAAATAAATGTTCGCATCCCCCCTGCCTTACCCGCCCCGGATGTAAGCGTCCCACTCCAGGGCATGCTTATCCGACGAAGCCTGCCTGCTTTTGACCACGTCGCCAATCACTCCCAACGCGCCCGCGGCTTTGCCGCACTTCGATGCCCATC
>JBAZBT010000003.1:1502-8488 GCA_041671345.1 Candidatus Micrarchaeia archaeon | reverse complement strand
TCCTTCCGTGTAATTTGCGGAGGCGAATATTTTTCCCGCAATGGGGCTGGTCGTTTCCCAGCCCGCCTCCGGCGCCTCATAGCCCCACAGGTTTATCCACCACGTGGTTCCCTCGCCAAAATCATGCGTTTGCACGAAATACCTTCCGTGCATCCTCACTCCCCTGTAATCGAAAGCCGCGTCAAACGCCCCGACGCTGCATGCGGCAAGCCCTGGCGTGCACAATGCGCCCGAGAGCTGCTGCCCCAGCGCCGCGTCCCTGCTTGCCACCTGCACGTTAGTTGCGCCTGAAAGCGGCGCAACCACCTGCGACAGCGCCTGCTCGGGCGGAAGATATCCTGACACCGGGAAGCCGTCGATGCCGGCCATGCCATAAGACTTGTACATCTGCCGCGCGCCCTCGGACTTCAGCACCATCACCTGGTTGTTCATGAACGCCGAGCCTGTGCCTGAAGAATCGCGCGCAGCCCAGCTCACGGTGCACGTGTCTACCTGCCTTTCGCTTGCCGCCCATCCCTGCGGCAGCTGGAGCGTGATGGAACCGTCCGGCGCTTTCCATTCGGCAAACTGCAGTTCAGCAGGCGCATCCGCGTTTCCGCCCGCTGCGCCTGCCTGCGCGCCCGCGCCCCCCGCCCCGCCATTGGCGGCGTTGCCCGCCGCGCCTGCCTGCGCGGGCTGCGAGTAATTTGCCGCTTGCTGCTGCGAAAGCGCCTGCTGCCCGATGGCGCCTGGCGCGCCCTGGCCGCTGCCTGCGCAGCCGAAAAGCGAAAGCAGGAGGGCGGCTGCAAGAGAAAAAGCCAAGTCAACACGGCGCATAATATCACCGCCCCTCTTCCCCGCGCAATGCTTATACGCCTTACCCGCCGGCGTCGCGCCCGCCTTTTTAATGGTGCGCCGCCCAATGGGCCATGCTTGTTCTGGCAGGAAGGGAAAAAGGTGGGATTATGGATTTGGTATGGGGAAACGAAAAAGCAAGCAAGTTTGTGACAAACGTCGGGCTGATAACCACCGAGGGGCCAAACGGCGCGAACATCATGGCCGCCGAGTGGACATACTACGTCTCGTGGTCGCCCGCGCTCATCGCTGTCCATCTGGGCGGCGGCAAGACCGCCAAGGCAACGTCGGAAAACATAATGGCGACGCGCGAGTTCGGCGTGAACATTGCCGCGTCCGGCCAGAATGTCATCTCAAGCATCGCAGGCGGCTCGTCGGGGCGCGACGTGGACAAGATGGCCGTCCTCAAGGAAATGGGCGTGCAATTCTACCCTGCCAAGGGCATCAAGCCCGCGCTTTTGCGCGGCGCCGCAATCAACATCGAATGTAAGCTCATGGAGGCAAAGGAGCTTGGCGACCACACGATGTTCATAGGCGAAGTGGTCTCCATCGAGGCCGACTTGGCAAAGGAGCCGCTGCTCTATTCGTTCGGCAAGTATTATGCGAGGGGCGAGCAGCTCCACAAGCCCGAGCAGGCGGTGCTTGCCCAAATCGAGCAGCTCAAGGCAAGGTTTTCCAAGCGGAAAGCCTAGGCTGGGGGTTAAAAAAAATAAAAAAAAGATTGAAACGGCCTACTTCTTCTTTTTCATGTCGCATGCCCCGCCGCAGCAGTCGCACTTGCACATCAGCGGCATGACTCCGCGCAGGAACAGGTATACGCCGACAATCAGCCACGGGTTGTACGCAAGCATGTTCAGCCCTACGCCAACGAGGGCCAGCCCCACCAGTATCCTCAGGATTTTCTTGCACATGCAGCATCCCATAAAGTCTCCTCCAGGCGTACGCGCCTGGAGTTTTGCGCGCCGCGCAAAATCTGTCGCAATGCCATGCATTGCCCCATTCTCCAAGCTTTGCCAAGGGCGCCACCGTTCTTTCCGCTCAAATGCGCCCTCAACTTGTCGCCTGAAGGCAATTCTCGCTTGCTGCTTAAATACCTTAGCCTTCCTGCCCGCCAAAAGCACGCCGGCTGCTTTTCAGGCAAAATTACGGCGCCAAGCCGCTTGGCAACCTTTTTAAATATTGACCGCATTTTAAACGCCGTGGGACGTGAACGCGCACTATACATATTAGCATCCATATTGCTCTTCAGCGCCATCTTCGCAGCCGATGGGCCAGAGTGCGGCGTCTCCGGCTGCACGCAGATGGCAGGCTCATTTTCCCCCAACGGAATAAGCATAGCTGGCAGCGGGGGGGATTTTGCAACCGTCTCCACCGCGAACGGGGGCAGCATGAAAATCGAGAACGGCGCGCTTGAGAGGCTCCAGGGCGGCGAGCGCGTGCGCCTGCTTGTGAAAAAGAAAAAAGCGCCGGCTGGCATATCCATCACCAACACGACGGTGGAAACGAACACGACTGGCATGAACGCCACGGTGGAAACGAACACTAATGTGGAAATCAACACGACTGCGGAAACCAATGCCACCGATGCAAACATAAACGCCACCGTGGAGCTCAACGCCACGCTTGAAACCAATGCCACGCTGGACGCCAACGCCACCGATGCAAACATAAACACGACGCTGGACATAAACACGACGCTGGAAGCAAACACGACCGAAACATTCACAAACGCCACCGTGGAGCTCAACGCCACGCTCCCCGGGGGCAATTCCCCCAACGGAACGCCGGGCATCTCGCTGCCGCCTGGCGATTCCTCAAGTGCCGCCGGGCCCGCTTCCCTGCCCGGCAAGCCTTCAAGCTCCCCTGCCCAGGAAAGCCAGCCCATCAAGCCCGCCGGGCGCGGGCTTATCGGCGAAATAATCCTTTTCTACCAGAAAATCATGCTCATGATGGCGCCGCCGCCAGAGTCAGCGGGCGACGGGCAGCCTCCTGGCCAGATTCAGCCGATTGGCGGCGCCGGCCTTCCCCAGCCCGAAGGGCTCCCGCAGCAGCCAGCCGCCCCATCCTCGCAAGTGGACGTCATCGCGGAATTCCCGGGCGGGAACGTGGTGGTGGAAACCGGCATCGGCGGGCTTGCCGCGCTTGCCGATGCAGGCGCTGACGAAGTGTATCTTGATTATGAGGTGGGCGCCTCCTTGCCGGAGACATTGCCCATGATTGGCGCGCTTGCCTCCCAAGCCGAACTCAACTTCACAGGCAGCGGGGTGACCGTCTGCCTTCTTGACACGGGCGTGGATTTTGCCGAGCCGGCATTGGGCGGCATGGCGGCGTCGGGCTACGACTTTGTGAACAGCGACGCCGACGCATCTGACGACAGCTTCAGCGGGCATGGCACGAAAATGGCCGCAATCATCCATGCAGTCGCGCCCGGGGCCAGCATCCTCGCCGTGAAAGTGCTTGACGGAAACGGCACAGGCTACGCATCAAGCGTGGTGGCCGGCATAGACTACTGCAGGGAACAGGCGCAGAACGGAAGCAATGTGAGGATAATCTCGATGAGCCTGGGCGGCGGAAGCTACGGCGGCTACTGCAACTCCGACCCTGTCGCGGACGAAGCCAACCTTGCATTCTCCGAAGGCATGCTGGTGACGGCGGCATCGGGCAACAGCGGAGGCGCGCTCATCGCCGCGCCTGCCTGCGCAGAGAACGCCACCGCGGTCGCAGCCGCCACCAAGCAGGACACAATCCCGGCATTCTCAAGCATCAACGGCGCAGTGGACCTGCTTGCGCCCGGCGAGGGCGTGGTGGTGCTTGGCGCTTCCAATTCAGGCACGTCCATCTCAACCGCGCATGTTTCCGGCTCGGCAGCGCTCCTTTACCAGGCAGAGCCTTCCCTCGCGCCCGCAGAGGCGGAAGCGCGCTTCAAGGCGACGGGCAAACTCATTGGGCACAACGGCGCAAACTACAGCAGGATTGACGTTTACGCCGCGCTCCTGAACATCTCGGGCGGCGCGCCCACCAACCAGACCGTGAACAATACGAACATAACGCAAAACGCCACCTATGGCGCGCTTGAAACCAATGTGACGTGCGGCAACGCGCTCTCCGCAGCCGGCACGACATACGCCCTCAACGCATCGTGCTCCATAAGCGGCGCAACGGCGTTCAACGTCTCGGCGCAGAACATCACGCTCGATTGCCAGGGGTGGAGCATAACTGGCAACAACACCACCGCCACATACGGCATCTATTCCAACCAGTTCAACACCACCATACGGAACTGCAACATAAGCAACTTCGGGACAGGCATCTACCTTTACCGCGCAAACAACGGCACGATAAGCGACACGAACGCGAGCAGCGTGCTGCAGGCGGTGACGGGCAGCTACGGATACGGGATATTCCTCAACAACACAAACCTCTCAGTCATAAGCGGCGTGGTTGCCACCGCCCCGAGCGGCTATGGCATCTACCTGCTGTCCAGCTCCAACAACACGCTTGCCAATCTCACCGCCACTTCCACGTCCGGCAGGGCCCTCTTCCTCTACTCAACTTCAAACTACAATGTCGCCTATAACGTCGCAGCCTCCGCCAACTATGCCATCCGCCTTGAAACAGGCTCCAGCTACAACGTTTTCTCCAACATCACCGCAACCACAGTAGGCGGCAATGCAATATATCTTACAGACAGCGCAAACTACAACAACTTCAGCAACCTCAACGCAACCAGCACCGGCTCGTACAGCAGCGCAATCACACTCCAAGCCAGCGTCTACTATAATATATTCTCCAACCTGTCCGCCACCAGCACAGGCAGCAGCAGCTATGCGTTCACCCTTGTCAACACCGCGAATTCCAACACCATCACCAACATCAACGCAACCGCCCTGCTAGGCATCGCCGTAAGGGTGATAACCTCCTCCTCGAACACAATCGCCAACAATTCCTTCGTGGGCGGCGCCGGCATATACTATTCCGCCACCGCAATATCCCATTGCGCAAACACAATAACAAACAACACGGGCGCAGGCGGCAAGCCCGTCCTATACTATGCCAACGCCGGCGTGTCGCTCTCGGATATTGACGCATCCGAAATAATATTGTGCAACTCGAACGGCTCAAGCATATCCAACGCCAATGTCACGAGCGGCGGGGTGCAGATGTTCTTCTCGAATTACAACACGCTCTCGGGCATTGCCGCAAACGCTTCAAGCGCAGGCGCCAGCACGGTCTATCTCCAATCAAGCGCCAGCAACACGCTTTCCAACATCAATGCGACCGCCACGGACGGCTATGCGGCCTGGTTCGCCTCCAGCCACAACAACTCCGTGTCCAGCCTCAATGCGACCGCCACGACAGGCTACGGCGTATACCTCACCTCCAGCTCCTCCAACAACACCTTCTCCGGCTTCACTGCCGCCTCAACAATAAGCTACGCCCTCTACTCCGCCTCGGGCTCCAACAACGCATTCTCCAACTTCAACGCAACCGTCACGACGGCCAACGCAGTCTATCTCAACGCAGGCGCCAACAACAACCTCTCCAACTTCCGCGTGGCCGCCACGAGCAATTATGCGGTGTTTTTCTCCTCAAGCTCCAACAACACCGTCTCCAACCTCTCCGCAACCGTCACCAGCAGCTACGGCATCTATCTCTCCTCGAGCCACTACAACCGCATTTCCAACCTCAACATAACCGCCACGACCGGCAACGGCATCCAGTGCCTCTCAAGCTCCAACAACACATTCTCCAACGTCAACACCACCGCCACCGGCAGCAATGGCAATGGCGTTTACTTCGACACATGCTCCAACAGCACATTCTCCGGCGTCAACGCGACCGCAACCACGGGAGCCGCAGTCTACATCACTGGCGGCTCCGGCAACGCCTTCTCCACCCTCAACGCGACCGCCACGACCGGCAGGGCCATCTACCTGATATCCAGCTACTTCAACCGCTTCACCAACGCCACCGCGACCGCCACGACCGGCAGGGTCATCAATCTCCAATCGGCCTCCAACAACACATTCTTCAACGTCAACTCGACCTCCACGAGCACAGGGAGGGCGATATACTCCACCGGCGCATCCGACAACACGTTCTCCAACATGAATGTGGCCGCCCAGACATTCGCCATCTGGTTCGCCACCAGCTGCATCAACAACACATTCGCCAACATCACCTCGAGCGGCGGCACCTACGGCGTGTTCCTCGCCACGGGCGTCAACTACAACACGTTCTCCAACCTTGCCGCGAGCACCACGGCCGGGACCGCAATCTATGTCAGCGACTCCTCCAGCAACATCTTCTCAAACACCACCGCGACCGCCACCGCCGCGGGCGGAAGGGCAATCGGCATCTCAGGCGGCTCCAACAACACAGTCGCCAATTCCACCGCCGCCACGAACACCTCGGTCGCACTCACCATTGAAACCGCCTCCAATTCCAACACAATCGTGAACACCACGCTGATTTCCACAAACCAGTCCGGCATCCTGCTCAACATAAGCCCAGACTCAAGCGGCAACACCTTCTACTGGAACAACTTCACCGCAACTAGCGGCTACTACGCCGCCGACCTCAACGGCTCGAACTACTACAACGCCACCACCCCAATCGGGCAGAACGAGGGCAACATCTGGTACAACGTGGCCAACGGCTCGGTGAACATCACAGGCCTGGCCTTCTCTTCGCTTTCAGGGCTGTTCATAGGCAACGCCGGCACGGGCTATCCGTACAACAACACGACCGCAGGCGGCAAGCTGCTTGGCAACGTGGCGGACTGGGCGCCCCTGACTGACCAGGGCCCGCCGCAGTGCGCCGCCATCTCCACGCCGGGGCAGATATACACCCTGCAAACCAACATCAGCGCCAGCGGCGCCACATGCTTCAACATCACCGCTGAAAACGTCACGCTGGACTGCGCGGGCTTCGGCATTTCCGGCACCAACTCGTCGGGCACGTTCGGCGTCTATTCCAACCAGGACAACACCACCATACGGAACTGCAACATCAGCAACTTCTCGACCGGCATTTACTTCGCGGCAGCAAACAACAGCACGATTGACAATGTCAATGCAAGCACCACGCGATCGGAATCAGGCGTCAACGGCTATGCCATCAAGCTCGCCTCGGTTTCCCGCTACAACGCG
>JBAZBT010000003.1:0-1492 GCA_041671345.1 Candidatus Micrarchaeia archaeon | reverse complement strand
CGCCACGACCGGCAACGCCATTTCCCTTGGCGGAAGCTCCAACAACACCCTCTCCAATATCAACGCCACCACCACCCTGGGCCACGCATTCTACATCTCAGGAAGCTCCAACAACACCATCTCCAACCTCAATGCAACCTCCACGAATGGCGGCAGGGGCATTTATTTGGACACCAATTGCAAATACAACTCCTTTTCCATCATCAGGGCAACCTCCACGGTTGGCAACGCCGTTTCCATTGAATCAAACTCCGACTACAACAACATTTCCAATGCCGTCGCAACCGCCACGGGCGCCAAAACAATCTACATCCTATCGAGCTTCAACAACACCCTCTCCGGCATCACTGCAACCAACACTGGAAGTGGCGCTGCCATCTATCTCGACGCAAGCTCCAACAACACCCTCTCCGGCACCAACACAAGCGCCACAACCGGCAAAGGCATTTGGCTCTCCACAAGTTCCAACAACTCCATATCCAATTCCAACGCAACCGTCACCACGGGCATAGCAATTTATCTCACCGGAAGCTCCGGCAACAGCCTCTCCGGCGTCAACGCGGCCGCCACAACCAGCTACGCGGTTTACCTTGCCTCTGCCTCCAACTACAACGCCATTGCCAACAGCACTGCATCCGCCACAACGGGCAATGCCGTCTACCTCGCGACTGCCTCCGCCTTCAACGCCTTCTCCGGCATCAACGCGACCGCCACATCGGGGTCGGCGGTTTACCTGTCATCCGGTTCCAACAACACCTTCTCCGGCCTCAACGCGACCGCAACCACGGGATATGCCGTCTATCTCCTCTCCAGCCCCAACAACACCGTCGCCAACTCCTCGGCCGCCACCGATGCCAGCGCAGCCGTGTCCATCATCTCCTCCAATTCCAACACGGTAATGAACACCACGCTGATTTCCGCAAACCAGACCGGCATCCTGCTCAACATAAGCTCCAACTCAAGCGGCAACACCTTCTACTGGAACAACTTCACCGCAACTAGCGGCTACTACGCCGCCGACCTCAACGGCTCGAACTACTACAACTCGAGCGCAGGCGGGCAGAACGAAGGGAACGCCTGGCCCAATGTGGTGAACGGCAGCGTCAACATCATCGGGACCACGGCATCGCTTGCATACCCGGGCCTGTATGCGGGCTTGTTCGGCTCAGGCTACCCCTACAACAACACCACCGCGCTTGGCAAGCTGCTTGGCAACGTGGTGGACTACGCGCCGCTCACCACAATCTCCTCCCCGCCATGCGGCAACATCACCGTGGCAGGGACCGCCTACACCATCAGCGCAAACACGACCGTGAACGGCACCGGCTGCTTCAATGTGCATGCCGACAACGTCTCCATCACCTGCACCGGCGGCGCCATCACCGGGAACAACACGCAGGGCACCTACGGCATATATTCCAACGCCTCCAACACCACAATCGCAAACTGCACCATCAGCAACTTCTCCGCGGCAATCGGCTTTGACGGGCCG
>JBAZBT010000002.1:0-29839 GCA_041671345.1 Candidatus Micrarchaeia archaeon | reverse complement strand
TACATTGAAGGAGACGGCATTGGCCCCGAGCTCATGTCCCACGCGCGCAGGGTAGTGGACTCCATTGCAAAAGTGGAATGGGTGCAAGGAGAGGCAGGCTTTGCCACCTTTCAAAAGACAGGCACGCCTCTTCCAGATGCCACCTTGCAGGCAGCGAAAGAGTGCGACGCCATCCTCTTTTGCGCTGTGACCACGCCCCCTAACATCCCAAACTACAAAAGCCCCATCGTGTCCCTGAGAAAGGAGCTGGACCTGTACGCAAACCTGCGCCCGTTCAGCACACTGCCAGGCATTCCCGCCCCGTTTCCCGCGCTAAACTTCGCAATAGTGCGCGAAAACACTGAAGGCATGTACTCTGGCATTGAGACGCGCGAGGGCGACACCGCGCACGCCACGCGCGTGATAACGAAGAAGGGAAGCGAAAGGATTGCACGCTTTGCCGTTGACTACGCCGTGCGCAGGGGCTTTTCAAAGGTAACAATTGTACACAAAGCAAATGTGCTGAGAGTGACAGACGGCCTATTCCTAGAGGTCGCGCGCGAGGTAGCCGCGCAGTATCCAAGCATCACCTGCGATGACGCATTGGTGGATTCCGTGGCAATGCGCCTAGTAAAGTCGCCTCAGGACTTCCAGGTGATAGTCACCACCAACCTTTTCGGCGACATCCTCAGCGACGAGTCCTCCGCGCTCATAGGCGGGCTGGGCGTTGCCCCATCCGGCAACTACGGCGAGAAGCGCGCGCTTTTCGAGCCAGTTCACGGCTCCGCGCCCAAATACGCAGGAAAAGATGTCGCGAATCCAACAGGAATGCTCCTTTCCACTGCAATGATGCTTGAGCATATCGGAGAAAAGACAGCAGCAGAAAAACTCGCGCGCGCAGTGCGCGAGTGCTACTTGCAGAAAATCACCACGCGCGACGTGGGAGGGAGCGCGCGCACAAGCGAGATGGTGGAGAAGGTTGTGCAAGTGATGGGCTAGATGCACCGAAACCACTTCACATAAAACTCTTCCGCTTGAAATAAGCTTATGATTCGCGGTGGCACTGGCGGAAGAACCCCTCAAAAGCATGGGCTTCATTTCGAGAAGAGAACTGACATTGCCACAGTCATTGCTACCTTGCCAGGCTATTCGGTTGAAAATGACTGCGTGACATTCGAGGGAAAGGATGTTGCACTTCTTTACAAGAAAAACAAGCTGTATTCCAAGCTTCTGGCCCCCAAGAGCGTAGATTATCGCAAGCTGGTTTCCAAGAAGCTCCTGCCGGATGATGCGGTGCTTGTCCTTGTGAACAAAACCCTTTTCATCGTGGAAACAAAGTTCCAAACAGTTGCAGGGTCTGTTGATGAAAAGCTACAAACCTGCGACTTCAAGCTAAAGCAATACAAAAAGATGTTCGAGCCCATTGGCTTGAATGTCAAGTACGTATATGTTCTTAACGAATGGTTCCAGAAGAAGGAATATGCCGACGTTCTAGCTTACATCAAGTCAGTTGGTTGCGACTATTTCTTCAACGAGCTTCCCCTGAGCTATCTTGGGCTCCCAGTTCCGCACGATTAGCTCCTTTATCTTGCCGCGCTGGTCTCCTTTGCAATTGATCATTCTGCTAGCATGGACTACTTCCGGCTCAAATTCGGCATATAGCTCGGAAATCAAGTCAGAATATGAATTGCTGAGCAGCACAAAACAGCCCCTGGAGTCAAGCTCCTTGTAGGTTTTCAAAAGCTTCTTCTGCTCGTGTTCACCAAAGCCATCCTTTGTATAGCCTGTAAAGTTAGACGTTTTTGATATCGGGAAGTAGGGTGGATCAAAATAAACGAAGTCCCCCCTCTTTGCATTCTTCAGGACAATTGCGAAATCTCCACAGTAAAGCTCGTCTTTTTGCAAAGCGCGGTGCACAAGCAATAGGTTTTGGCTGTCAAGTATTTTGGGATTATTGTATTTTCCAAACGGAACATTAAACCCTCCGCTAGAATTTACGCGGTATAATCCATTGAAAGCGGTTTTGTTCAAGTAGATAAAGCGAGCTGCCCTCTCTACATCTGTTTTGGGCTTGGAGGCACGGATTTTGTAGTAAGCTGCCTCATCATTAATGTAAAGAGGAGAGGCAAGCTCAGACATAAGCTCAAAAATCTCGTTTTTGATAATTGAATAGGTGTTTATCAATTCTGCATTTGAGTCGCTGAGATACGCCCTCTTTATCTTGTTCATCGCTTCCAGCCTGAAAAAGAGCGCCCCTCCACCTATAAACGGCTCATGGTAGTTCTCAAAATAAGGCAACCCCTGTGTTAGCTCATCCAAAAGTTGCCGTTTCCCACCGGCCCACTTCACAAACGGTCTTGCCTCTTCGAGCATAAGTTCTCCCCGTCATTAATCCGCCTTCTTGGCTTTAAAAGCTTGCTAGAGGGTGGGATGCCGGTGGATCCGGTGGCTTGAATTAGCCCGTCTTTTTGCCAATCCCCTTCACCGCGCCCTTGAGGACGGCGATTGCGCGCTTGTAATCTGCGATGTCTATCACTTCGTTGGGCGTGTGGTCGAGCGCGGAGTCTCCCGGCCCGTACGCTATCGTGGGGATGCCCGCGTGTATGGTGATGTTCATGTCCGCGCTTCCGCTCTTCTTCACGTAGCGAGGGGAGAGCGCGCACTCGCGCATGGAGGCGACCATTGCGCGGCAGAGCGCGTGGTTGGGGTCGGTCTCCACGCCCGGAAGGCTTTCGTGCACCTGCACGGACACGGACGAGGGCGCAAGCGAGCGGAAGGTGCGCGTGACATCGCTGTTCCTTATGGATGGGGGCACGCGCACGTCTATCACGAAGTCAAGCGTTGCAGGGACCACGTTTATGGCATCGCGCGAGCCGCCTTCTATCTGGGTGAGGTTCATGATGACGCTGTCAAAGTTGTTCTTGTGCGCGGGGTAGGTGGCGCGAAGGCGCTGGTAGTATTCTATTGTGCGCTCAATGGGGTTTTCCGACGCCATGCCTGCGTGGCTTGACTTGCCGTGCGTGCGGCACTCCACTACAAGCCTTCCCTTGTAGGCAATGGTGATGCCATTGGTGTTGGATGGCTCGCCGTTTATTGCCATTTTTGGCTTTGCGTAGGTGAGGAGGTGCCTGATGCCCTTTGAGGTGGGCGCCTCTTCCTCTGTCACGCCTGCAACCATTATCTTGAGGGGGGAGCTGCAGCTCTCTGCGCCTGCCGTGAGAAGCGCGGCCAGGGGGGATTTGGCATCCACTGCGCCCCTGCCGTATATCTTGCCCTCCGCGCGCTTGTAGGGCATGGGGTCGGATATGGTGTCCATGTGCCCGAAGAGAAGCAGGTCTGGGGAGTCGCCTTTCTGGTGAGCGTAGTTGGTGGCAACTGCGTTGCCTGCTGCGTCAATCCACACTTTTTCAAAGGGGAACTGCTTCAGGTACTGCTCGCAAAGCTTAGCCACCTTCTGCTCCTTGCCTGAGGGGCTGGGAGTGGCTACAAGGGAGGCGAGAAAGTCCACTGCGTCTGGTTTCATTGCATCTGCCCCCGTGCGCGCCGATTGGCATGCGCTGTTTTCATTGGATGACCTCGGAAATTGTGCTTGCCACACTGTCAAGTGAGCCACGCGAAATGATGTAGGGCGGAAGAAGCCTCACTACCTGCTCGCCGGCTGGGAGCGCAAGCACGCCCTTTTGAAGGAGTGCTGCAAGAGGCTCGCGCGCCATTATCTTGAGCTCAACTGCAATCATGAAGCCCATGCCGCGCACCTCGCGGAACTGGGATTTGGAGGAAAGTGTTGTGCGGAGCTTGTCCATCATGTAGGTGCCGTCTGCTGCCACTTTGGCAAGCAGCTTGTCCTTTTCAATGGTGTCAAGAACTGCGTTTGCCGCTGCTGCGGCAAGAGGGTTGCCGCCAAAGGTGCTGCCGTGCTCAAGGGGCGTGAAGGCGGCAACTTCATCTGATGCGATGGTGGCGCCTATGGGCACTCCGCCGCCAAGCCCTTTTGCTAGGCATACTATGTCAGGGCGGATGCCAAAGTGCTCGTAAGCGAAGAATTTGCCTGTCCTGCCGCTGCCTGTCTGCACCTCATCGCAGATGAGAAGCGCTCCCTTGTCAGTGCAGATGTCGCGCGCTGCCTTCATGTACTCTTGTGTTGCAGGGCGGATGCCGCCTTCCCCTTGTATGGGCTCAAGTATGAGCGCGGCTGTTTCGGAAGTCACTGTAGTTTTGAGGGACTCGATGTCATTGAAGCGCGTTCGCACCACTGGGCCAAGCAGCGGCTCGAAGGGGGCGCGGTATTTTTCCTTGAAGGTAACGGAAAGCGCGCCTGAGGAGCGGCCGTGGAATGCGTTCATTGCCGCTGTGAATGCCTTCCTGCCTGTTTTCTTGCGGGCAAGCTTGAGCGCGGCTTCTATGGACTCGGTGCCGCTGTTGCAGAGGAAAACCTTGCTGGGAGTGCCGAAAAGCATGCTGAGGCGCTCAAGTAGGCGAGCGCGCTCAGTGTTGGCGAATGGCGACTGGCAGGTCATCAGGGCGGAAGCCTGTTTTTGTATGGCTGACACCACGGCAGGGTGCGCGTGCCCCATTATGGCAACGCCCACGCCCGTGTTGCAGTCTATGTAGCGCTTGCCTTCTATGTCCCAGACGAATTCCTTTTCGCCGCGCTCCAAAGCAATGCCGCGCTTGCCGTAGAGGTTCATCTCGTACTGGAGCTCCTTTGCGCATAGTTCGCTGTTGTTCATGGTATCATCCCTTTATTTCACAAAATGCGTGCCGCTGCCTGCTAGCGCGCTTGTTGCGGGCTTTTCCTTGGTGCCGCTGCAAATTATCACTTCAGGCACGCTGCCTGCTAGCGCCTCGGACACGGCAACAAGCTTGCGCTTCATGCCTGCCGCGGCGCCTTTTTGGAAGGCAGGTATCTCGGCGCTGGTGGCTTGCGCCACCAGGTCGTTGGGGAAGTTTCGGAAATAGCCTTCCACGTCGGTGAAAAGTATGAGCTTTTGCGCCTTGAGAGAGGAAGCAATTGCCGCTGCCGCGCGGTCGCCGTCCACGTTCAAGGGCTCGAATTCCTCTCCAAGTGCAATGGGAGCGACAATGGGCACGAAGCCGCGCTCAAGCAGTGCAAGAAGCGGCGCGGCGTCTATGCGCAAGATTTTGCCTGAATAGTCGTCGCGCACCATCTTTTCCTTGCCGTTTTCCACGCTTATTAGGATTTTGCGCTTTGCGTGCACTATGCCGCTGGCGCCTGATACGCCTACTGCGTTCACGCCTGCCTTGCGAAGCTGAAACACAAGGGAGGTGTTCACCCCGCCCCCAACAGCCATCACGAAGTTTTGCATTGTTTGCTTGTCAGTGTGGCGGGACTTGAAGCCGTCCTTTGAGTAAATGTAAGTGGGCTCCCTGCCTGATGCTTTTTCAAGCGCTGTTACTTGGGGACCGCCGCCGTGCACCAGCACCACTTTTTCGCCGGAGGAAACGAGTGCAGCTATGTCTGAGGCAAGTGCTGACGCATTGTCTGCCATGCTGCCGCCGATTTTGAGTACAAGCATACGAGCACCTATTGCTGCGCCCCTATCGCGCGGCTGCATGGAATGCTGCCTCCTATTTTTAGAACCAACATAATAGCACCGGAATTTTTTCTCTAGAGCGGGTGGAAACCGGGCTGCCAGAGCCCGAGCTTCTCGTCAAAGCCGTTCATGAGGTTGAAGCATTGCAGCGCCTGGCCGCCGCTTCCCTTCACAAGGTTGTCGATTGCGCTCATGAGGATGATTCTCTTTTTCTCTGAATCCAGTTCAAAGCCAATGTCCGCGAAATTGGTGCCGACAACTGGCTTTGGCTCGGGGTAGCGGTAGAGGGTTTCCTTGTCCTTTACCAGGCGCACGAAGGGCGAGCCTGTGTAGAATGAGCGGTAGGCTTTCCAGATGTCCACGTCCTTTGTTTCCGCAGGAAGCGATGCGTGGACTGTGGACATGATGCCGCGCACCATTTCAATGCCGTGCGGCGTCATGCCAACGGATATGGGCGAGCCGGCTATTTCGGAAAGCTCCTGCTCGATTTCCGCAGTGTGGCGGTGCCCGTGCGGCTTGTAGGAGCGCACTGTCCCGCTTCTCTCAGGGTGGTGCGTGGAAATGTCAAACGAGGCGCCGCCTGCTGCAGAGCCGATTTTGGAGTCGGCTATGATGCCCTCAGTGCCAATGAGCTTGTTCTTTATGAGAGGAGCAAGCGGAAGGATGATGGACGTTGCAAGGCAGCCTGCGCATGCCACGAGCTTGGCAGAGCGGATTTTCTCGCGGTGGAGCTCGGGTATTCCGTACACTGCTTTGTCAAGCAATTCTGGAGCAGGGTGCTCCTGGTAGTATTTTGCATAGGTGTCCTTGTTGTGCAGGCGGAAGTCTGCTGACAGGTCGATTATCTTTGCGCCTGTTTCCCAGAACTGCTTCACGTAGGGCGAGGCAGCCTTGTGGGGCGTGCAGATGAAGACGGCGTCTATGTCGGTGGAAAGCTGCTTGACCGGCACAAATGCAAGCTGGGTGAAGCCCCGCAGGTTGGGGTTGAGTTTCGTTGCCGCCTGGCCTGCGAAGCGCTCGGAGGTTATCTGCGATACCTCTATCTCGGGATGCATAAGCGCCCAGCGGAGAAGCTCGCCCCCTGTGTAGCCTGATGCGCCGATGATTGCGATTTTTTTCTTGGACATAAGATTTACCCCTTGCCAATGATTATTTTGCCATCTTTTTTCCCTTGCCTCGCGCGCTGCCTTACCTTTTTGCGCGCTTTATGAAATACTCTATCATTTTGTCCCCAATGTCCACGCCAGTTACAGGCGAGGAGTTGCGGAATTCCGTGGTGTGGTTCACTTCGTGGACCACCATGCCGTTTGAGGATTCCATCAGGTCCACGCCGTAAATGCCTTCGTCGAGGAAGGAAACCGCTTTCAGGGAAAGCTCGCGAAGTTCTGGCGTGACTTCGCACTTGCTTGCAGTGCCGCCCCTGCCGGTGTTTGTAATCCAGCCTGATTTCTCGGTGGAATGGCGGTATATGGCGGCAATCACTTCATTGCCCACCACGAATGCGCGGATGTCCCTGCCTGGCTTGTCAATGTGCTCCTGGAGGTAATAGACTTTTTGCGATGGGCTGCCCATTTCCTCGCGCGATTCAAGCGCAGCGTCAAGCGCGTCCTTGTCGTTAATCTTGTGCACCATGCGCGCCCAAGAGCCGGTGGTGGGCTTCATCACAAGGGGGAAGCCTAGCTTTTGTGCAGCCTGCCTTGCAGTTTCGGGCGTAAGCGCCACGTATGTCCTGGGAGTTGGAACGCCTGCGTGCGCCAGTTCGATGGACGTTATCATCTTGTCCCCGCAGATGCGCGCGGCATCATAGGAGTTCATCATGAGCGTGCCCTGCTTCTCAAAGTAATAGGTAAGGGCCTGGCTGCGGGAATAGGAAACCGAGCGCTGGAGGATGGCGTCGTATTCCTTCTTGCCATTGCCGGTGATTGCAAGCAGCGTCTCGCCGTCCACAATGCGCTCAAGTTCCGCCCCGCGCTTTTTCGCGGAGTCTAAAAGCATCTTGTTTTCTGCAGAGACTATGGTGTAGCATAGGGCAAGCTTCATCTAGTTCGCCTCGCGGTTGAAAAGCAATGCTGCGGCTAGTCGCATTCGTCGTCGCCCCATTGCTTGTCTTCGTTCCAAACAAATTGCATAATATCGCCTTTACTCGCCCCAGTCCTCTTCCACGCCAGGGGCCTTTTCGAGCTTTGCAGGGGAGACAGAGCGCACCTCGAGGCGCGTGCCGCAGTCGGGGCAGGAAAGTATCTCGCCTACCTCGGTGTTCGCAGCTATTGGTATGGGTGACGCGCATTCAGGACATTCTGCATCTGCCATGGTATCATGCCTCCGTCTAGACCTCTGAGATGAATGGTTTATATTGCTTCCGCCTGTTTCGCGGTTTTGCAACTAAAATGGGCAGGAATAACAAAAATTAGACTAAAAACAGCAAAAGCCGCTTAAAAGAATGGCGAAAAACGCAGTTACTTCCACTTCTTGAGCACCATGTTGGTCCTCGTCGCAGTTATCTCCGGGTGGTGGCGGATGGAGTCTATCCTCCTGTTCAGCTCCTCCATGTCGGGCGCGGCGAGGCGGACCACGAGGTCCGTGTCGCCGGAAATCTCGAAAATGGCGGTCACCCCGGGGGAGTGCATGAGCTCCTTGATTATCTTCTCGGAAGCGGCGGACGGGAGGAATGTGACGAAGATGATTGCCTGGACGGCGCCGCCTTCCTCCACATCAACGGTGAAGCGGCGTATCACGCCGCGCGTGGCGAGGTTTGCCACGCGCCTGCGCGCGGCAGGCTCGGAGAGGCCGACCTTTTTCCCGAGCGATTCGTTCGCAATGCGCGCGTCCTCGCGGAGGATTTCGAGAATCTTGCGGTCAATTTCATCCATTTTCCATGCCATGGCAAGCATTCGGGGGCAAGCAATTTAAGCATGGCGGACAGAAGGAAACAGAGTGGGCACATGAGGATTCCAAGCATGAAAAAGGCGGACATTGCCGCAAAGGCAAGGCTTTATGCCGCGCTCCTGTTCTTCGCGCTCGCCCTCATGCTGTTCCTGTCCGTGCTCCGCGCAAGCATCTTCACCGAAGTGTCGGAGGACAAGAAAATCTGGTTCGAGCTTTCCTTCCTTTTCCTTGCCGCGATAACCGCGGAGATGCTGGTCTCGTACCTGAAGCAGCCGTTCGTCATGGTGCTCCTGATTGTGGGCGTGGCGGTTTCGCCCTCGGCGATAGGCGTAATCTACCCAATTTTGTCAGGCGCGGCAAATGCCCTGCTTGCCCAGACGCCGTTTTCCCTGCCAACTGAGCCGCCCGTGCTTGTCGGCACCGGCGGGCTGGTGATGATATTTGCAAAGCTGGGCGCAATCCTTTTGCTCTTCAAGATTGGCCTCCACTCCGAGACGAGGAAGATTTTCAACATGAAGAACCTCGTGATTGCCGCGTGCGGCGTCATCGTGCCTTTCCTTGGAGGCTACCTGTTTGCAATCGCAGGCGGGCATGACTTCTACTATGCGATGTTTTTGGGCGCGGCGCTCACCGCAACAAGCGTGGGCGTGACGGTCGCTGTGCTTGAGGAGCTGCGCATCATGCAGTCGGACATGGCGCAGGCGCTTTTGGGCGCGGCGGTGATTGACGACATACTTGCACTGCTCGTCCTCTCTTTCGTGGTGCAGGCGCCCTCGGGCGCAGGGGCGGGCGCGTTTTTCGCGCTGGCCTCGATTGCAGGCACTGCGTTCGTGTTCGTGGCAGGGGGGATACTGCTGGGAAAGTTCGTGGTGGAAAACGGCTTTGACGCCATGGTGGAAGGGGGGAAGGGCGGAAGCAGGGGGTTCCTTGCCATGCTCATGTACCTTCTCTTCTATGCATATGTGGCCGAGTTCATAGGCCTCTCCGCCATTGTGGGCGCGTTCGTGGCCGGCATCACCATGGGCTACAGCAGGAAAGTGGAGGAAGTGCAGGGGATGTTTTATCCCCTTGAGGCGCTTTTCACGCCCGTGTTCTTCATTTCGCTCGGGCTGCTGGTGGACGTG
Source organism: Candidatus Micrarchaeia archaeon (assembly GCA_041671345.1). GTDB lineage: Archaea > Micrarchaeota > Micrarchaeia > Anstonellales > Anstonellaceae > UBA10161. Next base: position 20,295 of record JBAZBT010000002.1, on the reverse strand, counting down.
AACGCGCTTGCAGCCAACTGGCTCCCCATACTTGCCATCACCGCCATTGCCATTATCACGAAAATAATCGGCTGCGGGGCCGGGGCGTATGCATGCGGCGTGAAGGCGCGCGACTCGCTTGCCATAGGGGTGGGAATGATTCCGAGGGGCGAGATTGCGCTCATCATCGGCCTGTACGGGCTGACCGCGCTCACGCCATCGGGCGCGCCTGTTCTCGGCGCGGCGGAGTATGCCACCATCGCGTCCATGGCGTTCCTTACCACGATAATCGCGCCTGCTGCGATGCAGGCGGCTGCAAAGGCGGGGCGAAGATGATGTACTCCAACAACAAAAAAACAGGGCATTGGAACGTTGAGGCAAAGCACTGGAAAGACCAGGGCAGGGGTTATGCCGGGCAAAACGGGCATGGGTTTGCCGACCGCAAGATGGCAGAGGATGCGGAGCGCCTGTTTCGGAGCGGCATGGCCGCGCTCATGCAGGGGAAGCTGAGAAAAGCAAAAAATGAATTCAACCTGTGCCAATCGCACAACCCTGCGCACAGGCAGGCGCCAGAGCACCTGGAAGTGGTGGAGTTCTACAGGCAGTCGCAGAAGGCGGCGAATGCGGCGATAAAATTCCTGGGCGGGAGCGGCATGATTTACAAGCTGGACGAGGGCAGCGCCAAGGCGGTGACGGAGGGCATGGCGCGCGCGGGCTTTGGCACGGAAAGCGCGCCCGTGGCGTTCGGGATCGGGCGGGCGTACCTTGCAATGGGCAGGACACTTGACCTGAACACGTGCGCAAAAAGCGAGTTTGACCGCGCGCTTTCGCTCCTTGGCGGCTCGAGGGCGGAGAAGTGCATGAAGGCGGCGGTGCACAGGTTCTACGCGCAGGTCGAGAAGGAGGGATTCCACATGGCGGAGATGCGCAGGCTGGACCCGCACATACCGGCTGATTGGTGAAAAAATAAAGTGCGGATGCGCATCGTCCTTCGGACGATGAATCCTTACTTTATGAAAATAAAGTGCGGATGCCGGGATTTGAACCCGGACCTTTGACTTGCTTCTGAACCCCTTTTGATTTTCCGTGAACGCTTTTCGACGCGTCGAAAAGGGTTCTTGGAAGGCCAAAATACTAGCCAGGTTATACTACATCCGCACGTTAATGCGGTGCCCCGTGCCAGCAGGCATGAGGGCATCCGCGCCAATTGGAATAGTGTGGGGGCATAGTTTTAAATCCTCCTTCCGCTATAACTTTTTGTGGGGGTCGGCAAGGCAAATTGATTGGTCTAGCCTGGGGACTTTCCGCATGATTGGGGGGTGCTCGTATGGTGGTGTCGCCAATTGAAAGCCGTTACAGGACAGACATGAACTCTCTTTTTGACGAGTCTGCGCGCATAGCCTCCTGGATGGAAGTCGAAGTGGCATTGGCGCGCGCGCATGCAAAGCTGGGGGACATCCCTTCGGCTGCCGCAGAGGAAATCGCCGCGGGGGCGAAAAAAGTCGAGCTTGCGCGCGTCAACGAAATAGAGGCGGAGATACACCACGACCTTATGGCGATGGTGAAGGCGCTAACCGAGAAATGCCCGAAGTACGGCGGGTTCGTGCATTATGGCGCCACCTCCTACGATATCGAGGACACTGCGACTGGCCTTACCATGAAGCGCGCGATTGGCAAGATTCGTAAGGACCTGCTTGAGACAAAGGCGATACTGCGGAAGCGCGCAAAGGAGACCGCGGGGCTTGTCTGCATCGGAAGGACGCACGGGCAGCATGCGGTGCCCACCACATACGGCATGAAGTTCGCGATTTGGTACCGAGGTGAAGCGCGACCTTGCGAGGCTTGAGCAGGCGGAGGAAATGATTTCGGTCGGCAAGATGGCGGGCGCAACCGGCACCATGGCGACATTCGGCGGCAAGGGAAGGAAACTGCAGGAGCTTGCCATGAAGGAGCTGGGCCTGAAGGCTGCCGAAGTCTCCAACCAGGTGGTGCAGCGCGACAGGCACGCGCAGGTGATTTTCGCCCTTGCGCTCACCTGCTCCACGCTTGAGAAAATCGCAAAGGAAATGAGGAACCTGCAGAGGAGCGAGATACTCGAGGTTGCGGAGCCGTTCGGCGCAAAGCAGGTGGGCTCGTCCACCATGCCGCAGAAGAGGAACCCGCACAAGAGCGAGCGCGTGTGCTCGATTGCGCGCATGGTGAGGGGGAATGTCGCCGTCGCCATGGAGAACATCGCCTTGGAGCATGAGCGCGACCTCACCAATTCCGCAAACGAGCGGTTCATTTTCCCGGACAGCTTCATCCTCACGCACTATATCATACAGGAGATGAACAAGATAGTGGGGGGGCTCACGTTCTACCCGGGCAACATCGAGAAGAACCTGAACCTCACCGGCGGCGCCGTGCTTTCCGAGCGCGTGATGATTGCCCTGACCGGGAAGGGGATGGGGAGGCAGGAGGCGCACGAGCTCATGCGGACGTGCAACATCGAGGCGTTCGAGGGCAGGAAAAAGCTCCTTGACGTCCTTTGCGCGAGGAAGGAAGTTGTTGCGCTCATACCGAAGGGGGAGCTGGCGCATTTGTTCGACCCGCATACGTACATAGGCGAGGCAAAGGAAATCGTGGAGGCGGCAATCAAGGAGTAGGTGTTTACATGAGCTTTTTGCAAAAAATCGACCCGGAAATATACGGCATCGTGGAAGGGGAGCTGAAGCGCCAGCGCGAGGGCCTCGAGCTCATCCCGTCCGAGAACTTCACCTCGCTTGCCGTCATGGAGGCGCAGGGGAGCGTCTTCACGAACAAGTACTCCGAAGGCTACCCGGGCAAGCGCTATTACGGCGGCAACGAGTTTGCGGACAAGTCCGAGTCGCTTGCAATCGAGCGCGCGAAAAGGATATTCCACGCCGACCATGCAAACGTGCAGCCGCACGCCGGCTCGCAGGCGAACATGGAGGCATACTCGGCAATATTGCAGCCGGGCGACAAGATAATGGGGCTGAACCTGTCCTCAGGCGGGCACCTCACGCACGGCTCGCCCGTGAATTTCTCGGGGAAAGCGTACAGAATAGCGGCATACAACGTGGACCCCAAAACGCACGTGCTTGACTTTGACTCGATGGAGAAACAGGCGAAGGAGGAAAGGCCCAAGCTCATCGTGGCGGGCTTCACGGCGTACCCGCGCCAGGTGGACTTCAAGCGCTTCCGCGAGATTGCGGACGCTTCCGGGGCAAAGCTCATGGTGGACATGGCGCACATCGCAGGCCTCATCGCGGGCGGCGCGCACATGCAGCCGTTCCCTTACGCGGACATTGTCACGTCCACCACGCACAAGACGCTGCGCGGCCCGAGGGGAGCGATAATACTTTGCAAGGAAGAGTACCACGTGCCAATCGACAAGGCGGTGTTCCCGGGCATGCAGGGCGGCCCGCTGGACCACGCCATTGCCGCGAAAGCGGTTTGCTTCCGCGAGGCGGAAACGCCTGAATTTTCCGCTTACGCGCACCAGATAGTGAAGAACGCGAAGGCAATGGCGGATGAACTGATGGCGCAGGGCATGGCGCTGGTGTCGGGGGGCACGGACACGCACTTGCTTCTCATCGACCTGAGGAACATGAACATCACGGGCAAGGAGGCGCAGCTTGCGCTTGACGAGGCAGGCATAACATGCAACAAGAACACCGTGCCCTATGACACGCAGTCGCCCTTTGTCACCTCGGGCATACGCCTTGGCACGCCCGCGCTCACCACGCGAGGCATGAAGGAGGGCGAGATGGAGGAAATCGCGCGCATGATAAAGAGGGTGTGCAGCGCGCACACGGATGCCGCGCTGAAGCAGAAGGTGAGGCAGGAAGTGCTTGCGATGACTGCGCGCTTCCCGCTTTACCCTGAGCTTGGATGAATGAATGCAAGATAGCTTCGCTGGATGGTGCTTGTAATGGCCGCAAAAATCATCGACGGGAAAAAGATGGCGGATGCGCTGCTTGGGAAGGCGGCGGAGAAAGTCGCCGCGCTTAACTTCAGGCCATGCGTCGCCATTGTGCTGGTGGGCGACGACTTGGCTTCGCAGACCTACACGAAAAAGAAGCACGACGCATGCGCGCGCGTGGGGATGGACTCGAGGAACGTGAGGCTCCCTGCAAGCGCCACCCAGAAGGAGATACTTGCGCAGGTGCAGCACCTCAACGAGGATGAGAGGGTGGACGCCATACTGGTGCAGCTTCCGCTGCCCGCGGGGGTGGACGAGGACGCCGTGCTTGCCGCGGTGGCGCGCGAGAAGGACGTGGACGGGTTCCATCCTGAGAATTTCGGCAAGCTCGCGCTCGGCACAGGCAGCATTGCGCCATGCACGCCCAAGGGCGTCATCCACATGCTCAAGGAGAGCGGCGTGTCGCTGCCAGGGAAGCACGCCGTGGTGATTGGCAGGAGCAGGATTGTGGGAAAGCCGCTTGCGCTTTTGCTTCTTAACGAGGGATGCACCGTTACAGTGTGCCACAGCAAGACGAGGGATATGGCTGCGATTGCAAAGACCGCGGACATCATCTGCTCCGCCGTGGGAAAGCCCCGCCTTGTAACTGCGGACATGGTGAAGCCGGGCGCGGTCGTGATTGACATCGGCACCAGCAAGGAGGCGGAAAAGCTCGTGGGCGACGTGGATTTTGAGGCGGTTGCCAAGAAGGCGTCGCTCATCACGCCCGTGCCGGGCGGCGTGGGGCCCATGACGATTGCCATGCTCATCGAGAACACGCTTGTCTGCTACGATGAAAGAAGGAAAAGGAAGTGAATGGCGTGGCTGCCACCTACGCGCGCGCCTTGCAGGAAATCTACTCATTGGACAAATTCGGAAGCCATCTGGGGCTGGAAAGGATAAGGGCGATATTGCAGGAGCTTGGCAGCCCGCAGCGGAAATACAGGTGCATACTGGTGGGGGGGAGCAACGGCAAGGGCTCCACCACCGAGATGATTGGCGCGGTCCTGCAGGAGGATGGCGCGCGGGTGGGCACTTATTTTTCCCCGCAGATAGAGAGGTTCGAGGAGCGCTTCAGGGTGGGCGGGAAGAATGCTGGCAGGCGGGAGATTGCGGATGCGTTTGCGCTGGTGAGGGCGGCTGCGGACGCCGTTGCGCCAGAGGCGACATTTTTCGAAGTGGTGACCGCGATGGCGCTTGTCATTTTTGCCGCAAGGGAAGTGGATTATGCCGTGCTCGAGGTCGGATTGGGCGGAAGGCTGGATGCTGTCAATGCCGTGGAGCCGGAAGTGTCGGTGCTCACGTCGCTGTCCTTGGAGCACGCCGATGTGCTCGGCGGCACGATTGAGAAAATCGCGCACGAGAAATGCGGGATTGCAAGGGAGGGGAAGCCGCTGGTGTGCGGCGCGGTGTCCGGCAGGGCCGGGCTCGCCGTGGGCAAGGAGTGCGCGCACGCAGGCGCGCATGCGATATTCATTGAGGATGATGTGGGGATTTCGGATGCGCGGGAAAGCGGCGGGAAGCATTCGTTTGATGCGAAGTTCGGGGGAAGGGGATACGCCATATCGCTGTCCGCGCCCGGGAAGTTCCAGGTGGGCAATGCCTGCTGCGCGCTTGCAGCGTGCTCGCTGCTTGGCGCGAAAAGGGGCGCGGTGGAGAGGGGGCTTGCCAAGGCAAAGCCCGCCTTCAGGCTGGAAAGGAGGGGAAACATGCTTCTTGACTGCGCGCACAACCCCGAGGCTGCGGCCGCGCTTGCGAAGGAAGTGGCGGGCACGAGGGTGCGCGGGAAGAAGGTGCTGCTGTTTTCCGCAATGGGGGACAAGGATTATGCAAAGGTGCTTGCGGCGCTTGCCCCGCTGTTCGATGCGGTCGTGATTACGGAAGTGAGGCTGGAGCGGGGGGAGAGGGCGGAAAGGCTTGCGGCGGCGGCAAAGGAAGCCGGCGCGATGGCGGAAACCGTGCGCGATGCAGGGGAGGCGCTGGCGCTTGCAAGGAAGCGGGCGGGAACGCGCGGGCTTGCCGTGGTGGCAGGCTCGATTTACCTGCTTGCCGAGCTGTTCGGCAGGGACAGGGGTAATGATAAAAGGGGATTGGCGCAATAAGGGAGCGTGGGAACATGAAGGATGCATTAAGGAAGGAAATGATTGCGAAGCGCGAGGCGCACCACTCGACGGGCGGGCATGTGAACTGCATCGAGATAATGGACAAGTTCCTCAGGCTCCCCTGCTTCAATTCCGCCAAATGCGTGCTGCTTTATGCCTCGAAGGGCGGGGAAGTGCACACGGACGGCATAATCCTGTCCGCGCTTTCGCTTGGCAAGAAAGTCGCGCTGCCCGTGACCATCAAGGAAGGGCATGCGCTGGAGCTTTACGGGATAAAGGGCATCGACGAGCTGTCGGAGGGGGCATTCGGCATACTTGAGCCTGCGAGGAACCCGGAGAGGCGCGTGCAGCCCGAGGAAGTGGAGCTCGTGGTGGTGCCGGGCGTCGCGTTTGACAGGCGCGGGCACAGGATAGGCTACGGCATGGGCTATTACGATTCGCTCCTGAAGAAGGTGAACGGCTGCAAGGTGGGCCTCGCATACGACATGCAGATGACAGGCCATGTGCCGGATGAGCCGCACGACGTCGCGGTGGACATGGTGGTAACCCAGAGCGAAGTCGTGATGTGCGGCAACGGCAAGGCGGGGGCAGGCGGCGCGTGCAGGAAATTCCGCGTTGCCGTGCTGGCGTCAGGCAGGGGAAGCGACTTTATGTCCATTGTGGACGAGGTGAAGGGGGGGAAGCTTGACGTTTTCATAGCTGGGCTGGTGACCGACAATCCCGATGCGCCCGCCATCAGGCTGGCGGAGGAGAACGGCATACCCGCATTCTTCATCCCGCATGCGTCGCGGGAGGAGCTGGACGAGGGGGTGATGAAGAAGCTTGCCGAGCTTGAGCCGGACCTCGTGGTGCTGGCAGGCTACATGAAAATCATCAGGAACCCCGAGCTCCTGCAGCGCTATTCCGGAAGGATGATAAACATCCACCCGTCGCTCCTTCCCAAATACCCCGGCGCGCACGCGCAGAAGGACGCGTTCGATGCCGGCGAGAAAGTGTCGGGCTACACCATACACTTCGTGGACGAGTCGCTTGACGGCGGGAAGGTGCTGCACCAGGAAAAGGTGGACATTTCGGGCTGCAGGAGCGCGGACGAGGCTGCCGCGAAGATACTGGAAAGGGAGCACGCAGGGCTTCCCATGGTTGTCGGGAAGATTGCGCGCGGCGAAACCAGGCAATAATTACGAAATTCGCAAGTCCCGTGCCTTACTTTATATTTTTTTACCATGATACAAGGGATAGACGTGGTATGATGCTGGAAAAGTTGCTGGGCTGGCTCAAGGGCATATTCAGGAAGAAAAAGGCGGTGAGCCTGGGCATCTACGGCAGCCCGAACGTCGGGAAGACCACGCTTGCGAACAGGATATGCGTGGACCTGGCGGACGAGCCCATGGGCGCGGTAAGCCCGGTGCCGCACGAGACAAGGCGCGTGCAGAAAAAGGAGAACATGACACTGAAACTCAAGGGATTCACGCTTTCCATGAACTTATTGGACATGCCCGGGATTGCGGTGAAAGTCGATTACCGCGACTTTTTGGGGTACGGCATTTCAAAGGAGGAGGCGCAAAAGCGCGCGCGGGAGGCGACTTTGGGCGTTGTCGAGGCGGTAAGGAGCCTGGACAAGATAGACGCCGCGCTTTTCGTGATTGACGCCACCGAAGACCCGTACACTCAGGTCAACATCACGATAATAGGGAACATCGAGGCGCGGGACATCCCAATCGTGGTGGTGGCCAACAAGATAGACCTGCCAAACGCCAACACGCAAAGGATAAAGGAGGCTTTCCCCGGCTACGAGTTTGTCGAGGTCTCGGCGATGACGGGCGAGAACCTCACCAAGCTTTATTCGACGATTGCAAGCAAGCTTTCTTAGGCAGGACGGATTTACATGCACAAATGCTCAAAATGCGGCCGAGCCGCCACCAGCCTCGAGGAAATAGACGCCGGCTGCCCGTGCGGCTCAAAGGTCTTCATATTCGACCGCCAGATTGCGCAGGCTGTTTCCGCGCCTGCTGCTGAAGGGAACGGCGATGCGGCAGGAGCAGGCGGCATAGGCGGCGCGCCCGGCGGGTTTGCGGGCGCAGGGGGGAACGGCGGCAATCCCGCCATGGCAGCAGCCCCTGGCAACGGAGCCCCCGCCGCAGCCAGCATCGAATCGCCATCCACTTTTGCGGTGCCTGAAACTGCAAAGGGCAGGCCGCAGGAAATTCCAGGCTCGCCGCAGGAAGGCAAGGTGCCGGAGTCCTACCACGCGCGCACCACCTTCACGGGCGACGACATAGAGAACATCAAGGTGCTCACGCAGGGCGTGTTCATCCTTGACGTGAATGCCATTTCGAAAAACCCCGTGGTGCTCAAAGACGAGGACGAGATATACTACGTGAAGCTGCCCCTTGTGCAGAAAAAGGCGCCGGAGCCGTTGCCCGGAGGGAATGGCGGGAACGGAAAGAGGGAGTAGCTATCTTTTCAGCAGATTTGCAGGCTGCCGCGATTCCCTTTTCGCAGCGTGGGCTGCAAGCGAGGGAATGAGCGCGGAGATTTTTTCAGCTACGCCGCTTGCCCTTGCCCGGCGTGCCGAGATGCGATGCTTGATTTTCTGCATGGCGCCGGCTATCCGGGAGACATTGTAGGTGTAGAATGCGTCATTCTTCCCCGCTTCGAGGTATTCTTTCATCTTTGCCAGGCTAAGCTCGCCGCCGACTTTCCCCAGAATATCCACGTAGCAATGCCAGAGGGTCACATTTGGCTGAGGCTTGTATTCTGCTTCGCGGATGATTGCCTCCTCGAATTGCCCGTTGAATTCCATCCCTTCCGCGCAGGCAAGCCCCTTGATTATGCCCTGCGCTATCACTGTGTGCCGCATATTGTGGTCTGCGGGAAGGGCTGCGCCAGGCTCGAGGCGCTTCTCCTCAACAAAACTCCTTGAAGTGAAATTCCTGGTGAAAAGGGCAGGGCTGCACAGCAGTTCGAGAAGCCAGGCGTCAGGCGTGCCCGGAAGGCGCCTCATGTTCGGGTCGAATATCACTTCCATGGCGATTGAGAAGCGTTCTGCATCAGCCTCGGTTTTCATTATCTCGAGAAGGCGCTCCTTTGCGGGCGCAGCGCCAGTTTTTGCAAGAAGGGAGAAGAAATCGCGCTCCAGGCTCATCCAGGAGCAGCCGACACGGCTGTCCTCGTCAGAAAATGAGCTGCCTTTTGGGATTTTGCCTATTAGCGCCAGCATTGCGCTTTCTTGCGGCGCCATGTTTGCCTCGAGCATCAGATTTACAATTCGATGGGCAAGTCGGGGCCACATCTGCATTTCATTGCCGAATTTTGGGTGCTCTGATGCAATAAGCAGACCGAACGATGGGTCTTGCAGCCCTGAGATGAATGTGTCCAGCGCCGCAAGCCTTGCCTTTTTTTCGGCTTCGACGGCAAACGTTGCGGCAAAGCCAGCCTGGAGAGAATCCTTGGACTTCTTTAGTGCAGCAGAATAAAAATCGTCGTGCACATCGCCAGAGGCATAGATGAAGTCAATTTTCAAGAATATGGCTGTTTTCAGGTCTTCTTGTGAATGATCCATTTCCCCACAAGCTTTCGCTCTGTGGCAAAGGATATTTAAAGATGGCAGGCGTGGAAGAAAATCAGACGTCGAGAAGTATCCTGATTGTCCATCCTTTTTTGTCGTGCGCGACCATGAGCTCATGGTATGTGACCGCCTTCACCGTGTCGCGCGGCTGCTTTTTCTCCCCGAATGCCTCGATTTCCAGCGCATGCTTTTTCGCATCATAAGAGAGCACTTTTGCGCGCGAGAAGATGAGTTCCCCGGTGTCCATGTAGGCGAGCATGTCTGCGAGTGTTTGCACGGTGAGCTCCTCGATGTTGTGCGCTGTCACCGAAAATGTTGCGTGCTCGCTTTCACCCGCCTCGCCGAAAACCGAGAACATTGCGTGCGCGGAGTTCTCAAGCGCCTCCTCGTATGACTTCCCGTATGCCTCGAACATTATGTCGGCGGTGTGCTCCAAAAAACGGTATTGCATCAGACCACTATAACCTGCGGGGGTTTGGGCGGTGCCGGACTAAGGGGGGCGCAGCCCCCCTTGGGCTGGCATCAGGAAATGTCCACTTCGGTGCCGATTGCCTGGCCGGGAAGCCCCTTGTCGAAGCGGACAAGCACCGCGCCGGAGTTGCCGTGCGCCTTTGATATCTTGCCCACGATTTCCTTGCCGGTGGTTGTTTTCCAGCACACGCGCTTGCCGATGACTCCGTTCGCGCTCGCGCGGTCGGCCACGCCGTCTATCTCGACCACGTACTGGTTGGTGTATGCTGTGTGAACGCCGCGCCTGTTGCCTGAGAGAATGCCTTTCATCGTAAAAACCTCCTAATAATGCCCCGACGGAGCATGTCATCTATTGGGGCAAGCATATTTAAACTCTGCGCCGCCGGGCTGCAAACGCAATGAGCAGCGCAGGGAAGAATATGAGCGCGGGAAGGCAGGGAAGGGCAGGCTTTTGGGAAGGGACGGCCGGGGGCGGGGAGGAGGAATTCCCGGCGCTCACGGCCTTGGAGGCGATGGCGGAGTCGAGCGAGTTGCTCATGCCGGAAAGCGCGGATGACGCATCTGAGATGCCCGATGCCGAGAGCGGGGCGGGGTAATCCGGCTTCAGGGAGGCGAGCTGCGAGAGGTAGGCGCTTGCCGACGCGTTGCCTATCAGCCAGGCGCTGCCCGATGCCTTGTCGGAAAAGCCCTTCATGGCAAGCGCGAGGGAGGAATACTTCCTGCCGTCCGAGTCGATTGCGGACGACGTGCTGTTGGAAAGGGATTCAAACTCCGCGCGGAACGCAAGCGCAGCGCGGTATTTCCCCTGGCCGGACAGGTTTTGGGAAAGCGCGGAGATGTTCTCAAGCCTGGAAATCATGGGCGCGATTGACGGGTCGGCCACCGTCTTTGCAAGCTCGGCGCTTCTTGCCTTGAGGCTGCGGATGCTGTTTGCCATCCCGGTGCGAAATTCCTCGTATTCCTTGCCGCGCGAGGAAAGGTAGGCGTCGTTTGCCGCGCTTTTCCCGGCTATTGCCCCTGCGCGGGCCCCCTGCGCCGAGATTTTCGACAGCGTGCCTTTCAGCGAGGTGAGGTTCTGCACCTGCGCGGATATTTGCTTGGCGGAGTAGTCGATTACGGGGCAGTACTCGAAGCAGCGGCGCGTGGCGTTCTTTCCGGAGCAGCCCGGGTCGTCCTTGGTGAGGAATATCGTGTTGTTGGACATGTTCCTGGCAAGCGCAAAGAGGCCTTGGAGGGAGGATATCTTCCGGTCAATCGCGGAAGGGTCGAAGCGTATGGCGTCCAGCCCTTCTGAGTAGGAGCCAAGCTGGGAGGAGAACCCCTTGCGGGCGACGTTCCAGTCCATCACGGCGTCGATAAAGCCGTCCGCCTGGATTATCAGCGAGCACTGGGGGGAGGAATAGCATGAGACTATGCACGTCTGCCTGTCGGTGCAGCCGGGGTCGGAGTCGTCGCCGATGTATTGGAGGCACTTTGATTCGTCCACCGCCTTTGCGGCGTTGGCGCTTGCGGGGAATGCGTATGCGGATGCGATTTTCTCGTCGAATGAGTCGCGCCGCTTTGCGTCCTGCTCGAGGATGGATGTGAGCAGCGCGGCGTCCTGCACGGATTTCCCGGCAGAGGCGTCAAAGACATAGGTTTCCACGCCTGATTCGCTCACCAGGTAGTAGCTGCCATTGCAAAGGAGGGGGGCGGATGCCACTGCGGCGCCAGGCTCGAACGAGCGGGAAATGAAATTTTCAAGCGGCGTTGCGGCAAATGCCGATGGCAGCATGAGCAGGAGCGCCGCCATTGCCGCGGCAGGAAAGGGCGTTCTCATGGCAAAATTCCGCCAGCAATGGTTTTAATCCTTGGCGTGGGAATCCAGCTGGAGTGGATGAGATGAGGCTTTTGGTTTTCATATCTGCGTTTGCGGCGCTGCTTTCGTGCGCGTTCGCATTGAGCGTGCTTGCGCCCGTGTCGGCGCAGGTGGAGCAGGGCTCGACAATCAACATAGGCAACGTCGGGCCGGGGCAGACCTTTTCCGTGGCGGTGGAGCCGAAGGTCGCCACGGGCGGCGCGTACGGCACGGGCGGCGCGTACGACCAGCTGTCGGCGGATGCGCCCGCAGGCTGGACGACCCAGCCGTCCAAGCTTTATGCGACCCCATTGCAGGCGGACATCACGGTCCCGAACGACGCGCCTGACGGGGAATACTTGGTGGCGCTCACCCTTTGGGACGAGGCGGGAAGCAAGGGGCTTGGTGACGACGTCACGTTCCTTGCAAAGGTGACGGTCACGCACGAAGTGATGGACATGACAGTTTCCCCGCTGGGCATAAGCACGGGCGCGGGCCAGCCTGCAAGGTACACGATAACCATTTCAAACAAGGGCATGGCAAACGACGTGTTCGTGGTGGGCTCCACGGGCGTGAGGACCTGGGAATTCCGCAGGAGCATCTACATCCCCTCGCAGACCACGAAGACGCTGAATTACGAGGTGGTGGGGGACGACGAGGCCGATTACGACGTCATGATTTTCGCGCGCTCGTCATCGAGCGACAGGATAAGCGCCGAGGTGCCGGTAACGCTTCGCGTGAACACGGACCTGCTTTCGGACTTCAAGGCGGTGAACCGCGGCGTGCTGCTGTTCCCCTCCGCCGAGGCGCCGCTGTACTTCATAGTGGGGCTGCTTTCGAACTTCTTGCCCTGACGGGGCGTGATGACATATGGCCAAAGCAAGCAATGCGCGCTCAGCCGCAAGGCTGATGGAAGCAAGCGGCAGCCTGCCGAAGTTTTCCCCCAAGGAGCGCAGCTTCGGGGGCAAGGAAAGGCGGCCTGCCGCAAAGGAGGCGGCCGGGGCGCTTTTGAAAAATCCGGCGCAAAGCCTTGAGCGGCTGAAGAACAGGATATCGCGCGCGCACGGAGTAAGCTACCTGAAGAATTCCGAAATCCTTGCCTTTGTCCCGCGCAGGGAAGCAGCGCTGCGCAGGCTCCTCCTCAAGTCCCCGACGCGCACGCTTTCCGGCGTGTCGCCCATCGCCCTCATGCCCCCGCCAACCCCGTGCCCGGGCAGGTGCATCTACTGCCCCAAGGGGGAGAACGCGCCGCAGTCCTATACGGGCTACGAGCCCACCACCATGAGGGCAATCGAGTGCGGCTATTCCGCAAGGAAGCAGATTGGGGCGAGGATAGGGCAATACACCGCGCAGGGGCATGGCACGGACAAGTGCCACCTCATCGTGATGGGCGGCACGTTTTTGTGCTCGCCCAAAAAGTCGCAGGAGAAGTTCATGCTTGATGCCTACAGCACGCTCAACGGAAGGAAAAGCCGCACGCTTCGCGCCGCGATTGATGCGAACGAGCGCGCGCCGCACAGGGCGATTGGCGGGACGTTCGAGACGCGCCCCGACTTTGGCATGCAGCGCGAGGCGGATGCCATGCTTTCCATGGGCGGCACCCAGGTGGAGCTGGGCGTGCAGACGCTTTCCGATGCAGTTTACCGAAAGGTGCTGCGCGGGCACACGGTAGACGACGTGGCGCGCTCCACTTCCGTGCTTCGCGACTCGGGCTTCAAGATTTGCTACCATATGATGCCGGGGCTTTTTGCAACCCCCAAGCAGGACGTCGGCTATTTCAAAACGCTCTTTTCCGACGCGCGCTTCCAGCCCGACATGGTGAAGATATACCCCGTGCTTGTGATGCAGGGCACGCCCCTGTACGCGCTTTGGAAGCAGGGGAAATTCGCCCCCTATTCCACAGAAGAGGCTGCCGAGGTAATCGCAAATGCCACTCGCTTCATCCCGCCTTATGTGAGGGTGCCCAGGATACAGCGGGACATCCCCTCGCCGCTTGTTGCGGCAGGCGTGAAGAACTCGAATTTGCGGCAGATTGTGGACGAGCTGCTGCAGGAACGGGGAGAAAAGTGCAGGTGCATACGCTGCCGCGAGATTGGAAGCGAGGGGAGGAAGGGCATTGCGGCAAGCAGGCTTTCGCTTGAGATGAAGAGGCTTGATTATGCTGCGTCTGGCGGGCGCGAAATGTTCCTGTCGTTTGAGGATGTTGACAAAGACCTGATAGCTGGCTTTTTGAGGCTCCGCATTCCGCACGCGCCGCACCGAGAGGAGCTGGCATCATCCTCAATTGTGCGCGAGCTTCACGTTTATGGGCAGGAGGCGTCGATTGGCGAGCGCGCGGATGGAAAGGAGCAGCACAGGGGCCTGGGCGCCGCGCTTCTTTCCGAAGCGGAAAGGATAACGCGCGACGAGGAAGGGATGGAAAAAATATCCGTTCTCTCAGGCCCGGGCGCGCGCGGCTACTACAGGAAGACGGGCTACTCGCTTGCGGGCGCGTACATGCAGAAGACGGTTTAGAAAAAATGGTCAGGATACGATTTTCTCCACTTTCGCGCTCCCTGTCGCGCAGAAGATGGAAACCTGCGCGCCCTATGCCAATATTCTCTCGACTTTCGCGCTTCCTATCGCGCGCGGCATGGATTCGGCAAGGAAAACGCACAGCGTGTCGCCCAAACGCAGGCACATGGGCGCGGTGAGCTCTATTTCGAATTTGCCTGCCGCGTCAAGCTTCCTTGCCTTGCAGGCGGCGTACTTGAGGCCGGAGAGCACGAAGAACTGCGGCACGGTTATGTCGCCTTTGTAGAATTTGGTGAGCGCGAGGCTTGCCTCCACCTTGTTTGCTGAGGGGAATTTCTCCTCAACTGCGAGGTCGCCCTTGCCCACGTCCTCTGCCTCCACCCCGCGCAATGAAAGCCCCACGCGGCTGGATGCCTCGGCCTCCTTCACGTCCACGTCCTGCACCTGGATGGACTTTATCTCGGCCTCAAGGCCCGAGGGAAGGAACGCGAGCTTTTGGTGCACTCTCACCGTGCCCTGCTGGACAATGCCAAGCGCCACCGTGCCTATGCCTTTCACGGCAAAGCAGGAGTCGACCACCACTTCGGTCTTCCCGTCGCTTTTCCTTGCGGATGAAAGGAGGATGAGCTTTTCGCGCAGCGCGTTTGCATCGCCTTCGAAGAATTCATATTTCTGCACGCCTGCGGACTTGATGAGCGGCTCGATGTCGCCCCTTCCCACGCGGTCGGATATCACGATGAGGGGCTTGCCGAACGCCGCGCACGCCACCAGCATCTCGCCTGCGAACTTGTCAATGGCGCTCGGGCGGAAGTATGCGACGTCGCAAAGCGAGAGCGCGTAGAGCAGCGGCTGTATCTTCTCGGGGTACTTGCTTGCGTGGTAGAGGCAGATGACCTTGTCCCCTTCCTTGCAGTTGTAGATGGTGAAATCGCTCTCGCTGCCCTTCTTGCCGATTTTCTTCACGAACTCTGCGTCAGGCTCGAGCGCTGCGACGTGTATGTGCTTCATACACCGGATTTTCATGCGATTAATATTTAATCCAATGGCACCATTAGTAAAGCCATGCTCATTTTCCAGGCGCAGGCAAGCGCGAGGCGGCAGGGCGGGCATGACTTGCGGCAGTTCAGCGATGTCCCGCGCGGCGTTTTTTCCGATGCGCTGAAGGCAGGGGCATCGCCTTTCGTCTTCACGTACCTGAACAGGAAGGATGAGACGCACCAGCGCCTTGTTTTCGGGAAGGAGAACAAATACTTCGACTACAGGTTCGGGAAGAAGGACGTCGCCAGCCCGAAGGCGTGGGTGGACGGGGAGGATGCATGGGTGGCAAAAGCCGGCGTAAAGAAGCTGCTTTTGAAGCGCGAGCTCGGCAGGACCGAGATAAAATTCATAACCGGGAAAATCGTCCTAGAACTGGTGCCTGTAAAGAGCATCGGGCTGGAGGGCGCAACACAGGGAGGGCAGGCAAATGGGGAGCGGATGGAAAGGATAGCCGTGGATGCCGCGCCTGCGGGGAAAAAAGAAATGCCCGCGCCGGAAAAGGCAAGCCTGGCAATCCTCAAGGCAACCCCGGCCAAGGCAAACGCGACCGAGATGGACGATGCCTCGCTGCGCCTCTGGGAGCTTTTGAAAGAGGAGCGGAGGTATGATACGGCGGACAACAAGATTGTCCCGTACATGAAGCGGAAGAGGGAAATCGGCTTCACCGGCCTTTTCAACCGCCTGAGGCAGGAGAAAGGCGGGAAGATGCTGCTCGAGGTCGTAGCAAGCCGCTGCAAGGAGAAAGGCGTGCCGCTCGAGTCCGCGCTTGCGGTGGTGTGCTTTGAGTCGTACGCCGTGAACGGGGTGAAGTCATATGCCGGCGCCTACGGCTATGCGCAGGTCAAGCCAGGCACGGCAAGGATGATGAAGGTCACGTTCAAGAGCGCGGCGCACCTCGGGACGGATGCCGACACCAACATAAGGGCGGGCGTGGCATACCTTGCCCACCTCTACGGGAAGTTCGGGAGCTGGCCAGAGGCGTATTCCGCGTACAACAACGGGGAGCACGCGCAGGTCAACGTCAATTCCAGGTATGTCCGCGGCGTGCTCTCGTTCGAGCGCTTCCTGAAGGAGGCGAAGGTGGAGCGCCTTCTTTCGATGGGGACCAAGGAATTCATGGAGACTCAGGAGTACAAGTCGGCGGTCGCGAACCTGGAAGCGCAGCAGTACGCCTATTTGGACCTGAAGAGGTAGAAGAAGGAATGCGGCTGCCGGGATTGTCAGCCGAAGGCTGGCAACATGTTGTTGCCAAACAACAGCGTTTGAACCCGGGTCTCGAGCTTTTCCCGAACCTCTTGCATTTTTCCGTCGACGCTTCGCACTTTTTGCGCCTTCGCAAAAAGGCGCACCGTTTTGCCAAAGCAAAACAGGTGTTGCGAGCGTCCCCATCTGGAGCGAGCAAAAGGGTCGTGGGAAGCTCATATCCTACCAGGCTGGACTACAACCGCGCAATGTAACAACTGGTTTAGTCAAGAAGAAAGTTAAAGAAGCTTTGCAGGGGGCAAGGCCGCCCCAGCCGGAGCGGCCATCGGCAGGCGTCATTGCTTAAGCCCGGTGAACTTTTCCGGGTTTGACTGCATCATGTCGATCATTCTGTCCCACGACTGGAGATTGTAGTCGCTCCCTATTCCGTAGAGCATCCCGCTCAGCTTAGGGTCGGCAATGATGGCGATGCCCGCCTCGTTGGCGCGGGCTATGTCGCCGTCAAGCATTTCCCTGACTGCAGGGAATTGCGCGAACCTTTCGGACGGCAGCGACCTGAAGCAGACCACCCGGAACACCTTTATGCCGCCATACCTCCGCTCCAGCCTGCCCTTGATGTACTCGAACGGGTCGGAGATGCTAAGCACGCTGGCGGACAATTCGCCAGTTTCCGGGGTGTACATGGGCGTGACATTAAAGTACCTGGAGCCGGACGGCAGGTTGATTTCGAGAATGGAGTGCGTTATGCTTTTTATCAAATGCCCGAGGGAGGTTGCAGCTTCGACGTCTTCAGGCCTGATGCCGTGCGATGCCACCACCACGCTGCGCGACGGGATTCCGATGGAGTTGAGGAGGTCTGCGGAAATGTTGGTATAGTCTATGCAGATGCCTGATGCGCCCAGTATTGCGATCGAATTTTGGAAGTTGTTGGTTTTTCCGTAGCCGAATTTCTCGGCTTCTTTGACGGCAGTGTCCGACCCGCCGATTTCCATCGAAGGTATTGAAAGGCTGGCCATGTCGCAGACGATGTTGTTGGCGACCCAGGAGATGACCGCCTGCGCCGCATCGCCAGGGGTCTTGCACTTTTGCTTGCAGGCAATGTAAGCCGCCAGGGCCGCAATCCGCCCATCCTTGGGATTTTTCGCATACGTGTCAAAAACATGATTAGACGCCATGGATAGCGTCTGGGTGCCAAAGGCTGCCCTGAAATTGTCCGGGAAGAAGAATGGGAGCGCATAAAGCGCATAGAAGCGCTTGGCCGAGGTGATTTTGAGGGAATCCGCAGCCTTGAAGCGCGTGGTTTGCACGTCTACGCCGGTTGCCTTGGAAATCAGGCTGGCAGCCTGGCTAAACGTCATGGGATGGGCAAGAAGCGCCTGCCTGAATTTTTGGTAGCCCTCGTCTTTGACCTGCCCGGAATGGAGCTTGGGGGGCTGCTTTTGCTGGAATAGCTCCGCTTGGGCGGAAAATGCCTGTTCTTTCCCGCCTTTGGGGGATGTGCAGGCGGTAATGCCGGCCAGGCCGATAAGCAATGCGACTTTGGTGGTGGTCTTCATAATAAAACCATGAAATAACTCTTTTTAAGCCTATCTGCATTCGAGCCCGTCCGGCGGGAATACCAATATTAAAAAGCATGCATAAAGCACCCCCATGCATCTCCCCTTGCGCGCCATCTTCGCGTTCAACGCAAACATCGACCACCACTGCTTCCCGTCCGAGGGCGAGCTCAAGCGCGTGGGGGACGCGCTCCCCGCGCTTGCCAGCCAGATTGACGAATGCTTTGCCTACGGCGTGCAGAAGGAGGCCCCTATTGACATCAAGGCGTGCAATTTCCTGCTGTCCGAGTTTCGCGGCGCGCGAAAGATGGTTGGGGGGCAGGCCGGCAATGCCGCGCAGATGGCGTCCGCGCTGGGCGTGGAGTGCCTTCTCCACACCAATTACGGCTCCGAGGGGCTGCTGGGGCTCTTTTCGCATCCGGAAAAGGTGATGGTGGCCACCGAGAAGGGGTTTGCGCGCGCTGATGCCGTGCAGAGCGAAAAGTCCGAGGCGCACCATTTTGTTCTTGAGAACGCGGAAACGCGCACGCGCTTCATCGCGTCATACGACCCGCAGCCGCTGCACCCGGACAGCCTGTTCTGCGAGAAAATTCAGCAGGAGCTTCCGGCAATCAGCCATGCGTTCGTGAGCGGCTTCCACCTTCTTCCGACGGTGGGAAGGCTCGGGAAATTCATCCAGGAAATGCGCGCGTGGAAAGAGGCAAACCCGTCGCTGAAGCTTTTCTGCGAGACGGGCGAGTTCCAGAAAGCCGAGGTGAGGGATGCATTTCTGGAGGAGCTGCACATTTTCGACATGGTGGGGCTGAACGACACCGAGCTGTCCTCTTTCGGGCTGGGCGTGGAGGAATTTTCGTCGCGCGCAAACGCTGTGCTTTTCCACACGCAAGGCTCGCAGGAAGTTCTGCCGAAGGAAAAGCTGGACGGGGAGGCGCTCGCATTCGCGCGCAAGTGCGCATCTTTCCGCGCGGAGAACGGGAGGTGCGCAACGCTTTCCGAGCTGGAAGCGCACGGGGCTAAATTCGTGGAAAAGCCGGTTGAGACGGTAGGGTTGGGCGACACGCTTTCGTGCGCGTATTTCCTTTCATCAGCGTGAATGAAAACAGGCATGCGCCTCTTTCAGGCCATGCGGACAAGCTGGTAGAGTATGCCTTCCACGTCCTTTTCCCTCTTCTTGACGACAGCATCGACGCCAGCATGGTCAATCACCCCGACCAGGCCAGTGCCGTAGTTCGTGACAATGGCAAGCGTGGCGTTTTGGACAGGGTACCCGGCCCGGCGAAGCTCGTTTGCGAGTATGGCCTCGCTCACCGTGGTCATGCCCGCCAGGTCCACATTGAATGAAGCAAGCACCAGCACCTCTGTTTTTGTCTCGTATCTGGGCCCGGACGTGTCCGTGATGACCGCGCCGTCCTTGACGGCAACCCCCGAAAGCCTTGCCGCCTCCTGTATTTTTCCTATCAGGGCAGGGCTGTAGGGCGCGTCCATGCCGGTGTGCATCGGCCCGTCCTTGAAAAAGTCGAAAAAGGTCGGGCCGGGTGACAGCTTGAACAGGTCCCGGGCGGTTACAATGTCGCCGACCTTATACTTCCCTGTGCTTAGCGACCCGGCAGCGCACAGGGAGACTATGTCGGTTGCCCCAAGGTCGGCAAGCGCGCGCAGGTTTGCCCGGTGGTTTATCATGTGGGGCGGGATTTCGTGCTTAGGCCCGTGCCTTGAGATGAAGAAGAACTGCTTGCCCCCAAGCTCCCCGCGCAGGACAAAAGCCACGCCGAAAGCTGTTTTGACTTTTTTCGCTTTCCCGACAACGAGCTTCTCAAGGCCGCTGCCCCCTATCACCGCAAGTTGCTGCATCCAAACACCCTGCGCGGATGTGGTATGAAATCTTTTTAAACGGAAGGCAGCGGGCGCCCGCTAAGTTTTGTGAAAAAAAAATTGCGACGTGCTTTGCCCGCGGGCAAAGCTGTCCCATTTTTTTGAAAAGAAAAAAATGCGACGCTACTAGCGCTGCAGCGCTAGGCGTCCCAAATTTTAAAAAAAAATATGCGACCGCCGGAACCCAAGCG
>JBAZBT010000001.1:0-30677 GCA_041671345.1 Candidatus Micrarchaeia archaeon | reverse complement strand
GCGCGCGAAGAGGAATGTGCGCGGCAACATCATATCCGACCAGATAGTCCAGGTGAACACGAAAGTGGTCACAGCGGGAAGCAAGCCGCTTGAGGAAATATTCCCCAAGGCTGCGGCAGGCGAAGGCAAGAAGGACGAGAAAAAGAGGTAATTTTTTCTGATTCAATCAATTGAGGCATTTGATGCAAGCTGAAGTGAACATCGGGATGGTCGGGCACGTCGACCACGGAAAGACTAGCTTAACGCGCGCGCTTACGGGCAAGTGGACGGACACGCACTCCGAGGAGCTCAAGCGCGGCATCACGATAAAGATAGGCTACGCGGACGTGACTTTTTACAAGGGCAAGGACGGCACAGGGTATGCCACCGAGGCAGAGGCGGCAAAGGACAAGGACAAGTGGGAAGTCGCGCGCTATGTTTCCTTCCTTGACGCGCCAGGGCATGAAACGCTCATGACCACCACCATATCGGCGTCTTCCATACTGGACGGCGCGGTATTGGTGATTGCCGCGAACGAAGTTTGCCCCCAGCCGCAGACGGAGGAGCATTTGCAGGTGCTGGACATCCTCGGCATAAAAAACGTCGTGGTGGTGCAGAACAAGATAGACCTGGTGGACAAGGAAAAGGCGATGGAGAACTACAGGCAGATAAAGAAATTCCTCAAGGGCTCCACTGCCGAGGGCGCGCCCATTGTCCCGATATCCGCAAACTACAACGCGAACATAGACAAGCTCATCGAGGCGATTGAGAAGACGATTCCAACCCCGAAGAGGGACACCTCGCTTCCCGCGCGCATGTACGTGGCGCGCTCGTTCGACGTGAACAAGCCGGGCGCGGACATATTGAAGCTGAAGGGGGGCGTGGTGGGCGGCTCGCTCATACAGGGCACCCTGAAAGTGGGCGACGAGATTGAAATCGCCCCGGGCATTTCCAAGAAGATAAAGGACAAGGAAAGCACCGAGCCCCTTGTCCTGAAAGTGACCGCGCTCATGGCGGGCAGCCAGTCGGTGCAGGAGGCGCACCCGGGCGGGCTCATCGGCGTTGCAACAGGGCTTGACCCCGCGGTTGCGAAGTCGGACCACCTCGTCGGGAATTTGATCGGGAAAAAGGGGACGCTTCCGCCCATTCTTTCGGAGATTGTGCTTGATTACAAGCTGCTTGCGCGCGAAGGCTTTGACAATCCTGCGCTGAAAGCCGCGGAGCCGCTCGTGGTTTCGTCTGGCACGGCGACCACGCTTGGCGTCATTGTCAAGCTCAAGGGCACCACGGTGACGCTGAAGCTCAAGCGCCCCGTCTGCGCCGAGAAGGGCAACAAGATGGCAATCACGCGCAGGCTCGGGCAGAGATGGAGATTGTCAGGGTACGGCGTGCTGAAGTAAACAGGGTGAAGACACGAAAGAAAAAGACTGCATTGTGTTGGCGAGGAAAAATTCCAATCAACGGATATTTGATGTTGCAGTGGCCCTAGCGCTTGCGTGCTGCTTATTCAGCCTTCTTTATTTTTTTGTAGACCCCGCGGAAGGATGGGTTACCCCAGTATTTAGAGCAGTTTTCTTTGCCATAATTGCATTTGCCATGATGGATCTTGCGACTGAAAGGGAAGTCCGCGTGCAAAGCGCCAGTGGGACAATCGAATTCCTGACCAAAAAACCGCTTGCCGCGCAGACGTCGAAAAAATACTTGATTGCACGGCTGGAAAAAGTGGAATTCCATCAGCCTTTGGCCCAAGCCGTAAGGGGCCCGAGGAGCACATGGATGCGTTTCCAGTTCAAGGATGGAACGAGGATTGTCAGCTTCGTAAGGAGCGATTATGTGCCCACGGCAAAGGATTTCCCAGGAGTGAAAATTGAGTACATATACTGAAGTGATTAGGCGGGCGCTTTGGCCAACGGCGGAGATTGCCGGGCTACGGCGTGCTGAAGTGACATGGCACAAAAACTCATTTTAGGCAACATTTAAAAAGTCTAGCCAGCATAAGAGAATTATGAAACAGGCATTGCTAGTGCCATACTTGCAGGTTGCAAGCAAAAGGCATAGCGCAGCTTTTGGGAAAAGAAAGGGCGACACCCCGCCCAAGCTTATTGGAAAGCAGAAGAAAGAGCTGACTGATGCGGAAATCGGCAACATTGCAAGGGAGCTCATCATAAAGGCAGGCTTAAGCAGCATATATGTCAGGAAGGAAGAGGGTAAAAGAAGGGCAGCCTCTGCGTATGGCGCCGCGTCCGGGTTCACCACAGTAGTTGTGGGCGAAAGGCTCGGCACCTTCAGCGAAAACGCCGTGAGGGGCGCAATCGGGCACGAGCTGGGGCACATTGCAAAGAAACACATCATGAAGAAGATAGCATTCGGGATTGCGGCTGCGACTTTGCTAATAACAGGCGTGCTAAAGCTGTTTGCAGCTTTTCCAGATGCATTTGAGTCGTTTGCCCAAAAAGCCCCGGCGATAGGCGCATGCATGCTGGCGGCATGGCTTGCCAGGAAATGGTTTTCGAGAGTATGTGAAATAAGCGCCGATAAATACGCAGCAACGCTCAACGGGAGTGCGAAACCGCTTATTGAATATATTGCATCGTTCCTGTGGGAAGGCAGATACGGCACGCTGAAGGGAAGCGCCGAGCTGTCATTTTTGCGGTGGAGGGAAAAGCACCCGATATTCAGCACGCATCCTACTTTGAAGAAGAGATTAGCCAGGCTTGCAGACTTGGAGGAGAAGCTTAATCCCCCCCAGGAAACCGCTTAGGCATTATTTCTACAATTTTTTCAGCGCCGAAAGCGCAGCCTCGCGCTTTTCGTACGGGACAAGCACGTGGTCGTGGTGGTAGCCGGCATACACGTTTGCCGGGATTTTTTCGCGCGCAAGCGCGGATGAGAACGCCGCAGTTATGCCAACGTCGAGAAGGGAAGTTGGCGCGCGCAATGTGATGAGCGCGAACGGTCCTTGCATCTTTTTCTCGGTGTATATTTCCAGGGCGGATTTTGCATTCCCAGAGAATACAACGGTGAGCCCCTCTTCCTCGCGGAAGATGCAGGTTATGTGCTGCAGGTAGCCTGCCAGCCCCATCATCTGAGCCTCGGAAAATGAGCCGACGAAATACTTTCCGTCCGAAAGCGCGGGGAGAAGGTTTTTTCCTGCCATGCGCCAAGTTGGGCGACAAATTTTAAATATAGCCCCCCAATTCCCGTTGAAGTGATTCTTATGAACATTGCTGGTTTGTGCGCGATTTGCGGGAGGACTGCGACCGAGACCTGCCGCGCGTGCGGGAAGGGCAACTGCGGAAGGCCGAACTGCAAGACGGGCTTTGTCTGCAACGACTGCGCAAAGGGGACGCAGCAGTAGCTCTCTCGCGCAGTTCCACTTTTGGCTACTTTTAAAAATGCTTCTGCATAGATTCCATCCTATGCGGGCAACAAAACAGTCTTTGTTTCGGGAGCCGGTTACAGGCGGGGCTTATTCTAAAAAAGCCGTGGCGAATGCGGCAGTGGCTGAAGACAGGATTCGGAAGCTGTCCAAAATGTTTGGAATTGCCCCGCCAAGGATGGAATTGCATAAATTGCCGTTTCCGCAAGCCAGCAACACGTGGAAAGGCGCTGTTTCCTTTTCAGTTCCCTATCTGGGCATTGCGGACAAGGGCACGGTGAATGCTGTTTCAGCGCATGAGTTCATCCATTACTATAAAAAAGACGTGAAAAAGTTCGGGGCGACCATCTATCTTGCATACGCCTTGGAAGCCGCAGCTATAATTTATTCGATAGCCACCAAATCGGCCGGGCTGGCAATTGGCACGATTGCGGCAGTAAACGTCTTTCTTGCTGTTTTTATTGGAAAAATCGAGGCAAGAACAGACATTCTTGCATCGAAAATCATCGGAAAGGGGGAATATGCCGCTGTTTTAAAAAAGAACAACCAGTTCACGGGCAGATCATTGAAAAAATTCATCGGCAAGCTGACTCTTGCCGGAACGGTTTTGCTGGCGCCATATGCAATCTTGCTTCCATTTGCCATCGCCATATTCGAGGTATTTCTAAGAGGCAAGTATGAGAAAGAATTCGACATGATAACAGAAACGCCTAAAGCTTGAGGGACTCCCCTTGGAGCTTTGTCTGCAACGACTGCGCGAAGGGGACGCAGGCTTAATCCTTCTTCGCAGAAGCAATGGCTTCCCTTATGCTAAACAGAAACTTGTCTGTTTCGTTGGCAAATTCGCGCGCAGCAAGCTTTTCCACCGCCTCGTAGACGCCTGACTTCTCAAAGAGCCGGGTTGTTATCTGCTTGTACTCCGCTATCTGCGGCTCGACTGCCGCGAGTGTGGCGCCTGCCGAAATCCCTTTTTGCACGCTGGCAATTTTGACGAATGCATCTATCTCCTGCTCGCCGTTGAAAACTGTCCTGGCTTTGGAAAACCTATGCGGCTCGACAAGGCTGAAGACAAAGAATGGCACCCTGTCAACGACTTCTATAGAGTTGCCAGAAAGCTTTTCTGCGCCATCCGCAAGCAATGCAACCACTTGGTATGGCTTGTGCTCGCTTTCCTTGATATATGGGCGTTCAACAGAAGTAAGCGATTCCGCGGGGTAATAATTGCCCGGGTGCTTCTCCCCGCTCGACGGCTCATTGGCCGGAAGCGGGACGGCGCTGAGCACAACACGATCCACTCCGCTTTCCTGCATCCTCTGGAAGGCCTTGTCAAGCGCGTTCTTCAGGCCTTTTTCAGAGAAGTCGCCCTTGCGGAGCTCAAGCTCGCGCTGTTCCTTGCTTTTCGGCTTGAATTTTTCAATAAAGGTTTTGAAGTTCAAAGCACCACCCGTTATTCATTGTGGCACAAAAAGTATTTAAATAGAGTGGTAAAAGATGGAAAAGCTAGAGTTTAAGGAAGAACTCGTGGAATTTCGTCGTGGTGAGCTCGGGGTGGAACGAGGACGCGAGGAAATGGCGCTCGCCCTTCTTCTGGTATGCCGCGACTATTTCTTCGCCGTGGAACGCCATGGGCTGGCAGTCCTTGGATGTGGGCGCGATTTTGGGCGCGCGGATGAACACGCCGTTTATGGTGCCGAACACCGTGGTGAGGCGCGCCTCGAACGATGAGAGCTGCGAGCCGTATGCGTTGCGCGAGGCCGTTATGTCCATGAGCGAGAGGAAGCGCTGCCCCGGCACCGCGCCCTCCACGTTCTTTGCAAGCATGATGGCGCCGGCGCACGTGCCGAATATTTTCCGCACGCGCAATATGCCCGGGAACAGCCCCTCGCGCTCCATGAGACGGCCAATCGATGTGGACTCGCCGCCGGGCAATATTATCCCGTCAAGCCCTTCGGCGTCCTCTTGCGAGCGGACTTCCACCACCTGGACCGGCAGCGAGCATTTTGCAGAGGCTGAGAGAAGCGCGTTGATGTGCTCCTCCACCCCGCCCTGCAATGAGAGCACTCCGATTTTTTTCATTCGTTCGGGATTGGCCATAATCAGATGCCTCGCCTGGAAAGCCTCTCTTCCGGCTTGAGGGTGTTGACGTCCATGCTGTCCATGGGCTTGCCCAAGCCTTCGGACGCTGCGCATATCTTGTCAGGCTCGTCGTAGTGCGCAACCGCGTCCACAATCGCCTGCGCGCGCCTCTCTGGGTCGGACGACTTGAATATCCCGCTGCCCACGAACACGCCGTCCACGCCAAGCTGCATGCAAAGCGCGGCATCAGCAGGCGTCGCTATCCCGCCTGCCGCGAAATTCACCACGGGCAGCCTGCCCAGCTGCGCCACCTTTTCCACAAGCGATGCCGGCACGCGCATGTCGTGCGCGGCCCGCACCAAATCCTTCCTGCCCATGCCCTTCAGGCCGGCGATTTCCTCGTTCACCGCCCTGATGTGGCGCACTGCCTCGATGATGTTGCCCGTGCCCGCCTCGCCCTTTGTCCTTATCATCGCCGCGCCCTCGGATATGCGGCGCAGCGCCTCGCCAAGGTCGCGGCAGCCGCACACGAAAGGCACCGAGAACGACCATTTGTCGATGTGGTGGGCCGCGTCCGCGACGGTGAGCACTTCGCTCTCGTCGATGTAATCCACCTTGAGGGACTGCAGCACCTGCGCCTCCACGAAATGCCCTATCCTGCATTTGGCCATGACCGGGATGGAAACCGCCGCCCGTATCTCCCTGATGCGCCGCGGGTCGCTCATGCGCGCCACCCCGCCAAGCCGGCGGATGTCCGCTGGCACGGCTTCAAGCGCCATCACCGCGACAGCGCCCGCGTCCTCTGCAAGCTTTGCCTGTTCGGCGTTTATCACGTCCATTATCACGCCGCCCTTGAGCATCTGGGCGAGGCCTGCCTTCACCGCGAATGTCCCGACTGCAGGCGATTGCGCGTTCTGAGGTTGTGACTGAGATTTTTTCAAGTAAAACACCCTTCCCACCGAAGATACGGAGTTCAGGTTAAATAGCTTGCGGTGGGTGCGCAAAAATAGGCATCAGAACAGGTCGGCGACTGGCTTGGGCTTGTAGTAATAAGCCAGCCCTGCGTCGACCAGCGCGCCCACCTGGTATGCGCTGAGCCTGCCAGCATTGAACTTCTCAGCCTGGAGGCGCCACCAATTGGCAAGGTCCCGCTCGTGCTTGTCTGCGCTTTTGCGGCTGGGAAACGAGCCTTCATGCCCGGAGACGAAATCAACAAACCCCATGAGCGTGAAGGACCATTTGCTTTCCTGCCGCGAGAGAAGGGCGGGCGGTTCCCGCTTGAGCGGCTGCACGCTGAGGAACTCAGGCGCGACCCGCACCAGCTTCCCGGAGGTTGGGGTGGGGCGCCCGTGCTGGAATGGGAATGTTGATGCCGAAACCCACTGGAATGAGGGCACTAGGTTGAACTTTTTCATGTTGTAAAAAGTGTTCAAAGAGTTAATAAATCAGCAGGTTGCCGATGGGCGGCCAGCCGGCTGCCGAGCAGCATGGGGGCGGCAAGCCGAAGGCGGCGAAAAAAATGTTCAGTCGCCCAGGATTTTGGTGCTGTCCTTCATTTGCACGATAACGTGCGGGGAGAGCCCGCCTTCGGCATGGAGGGCCCGCATTTCTTCCCGCCAGGCGGACAGGCGGGTTGCCTCGTGGATGCCCAAATCGGGCCGGATGTTTTCCTCGCCGCCGATTGACCGGGCAAATGCCAAATACCCCTGAAGCGCGCAGATGGGCTTGAAGTTCTCGGATAGCCATGCCGCCGCCGTTGGCAGCCTGCCGTCGGCAATGAGGTTGGACACGGTGTATAGCCAAAAGGAAAGGTTGCGCTGCGATGCGATGGAAATGGAGGGGATGCTGCCGGTTTCCGCCATGATGCCCCCGCGCATCTCCAGCCTTTGCGCCCATAGCCCGACAAGGTCGAAGTCGGGGGTGAATCTCTTGAGGATAAGCTCGGTTTCAAAGGGAAGCTTGCCCTGCATTGCAAGCTTGAGGCAGCAGCCATGCCCGTACGCCAGCCTTTTTTCATCTTCGCTTTCCGAATCCATGGACGGCGCGCGCCTGTTCCCGCCCTGGAATGCGCCATGGTCCAGGAGGAGCTTTGCCCAGTAATTTGTGATTTCGGAGCTGAATGCGACGACGTCCGCCTTCACGATTGCCGCCATCTCCTTGTCATATGGCGCGCCAGCCGGCCTGTTCCTCGCTTTGCTGCAGGCGGCGCCGTCTGCGAGCCAGGAGCCGTCGGCTGCGGATTCTGGGCTGGAACGGGGAAGCCGGGCGCCAAACTCGTTTTTCAGCCTGCTGTTGAGCCTCCGCATCGCCCGTTGCATGTCTTCAGGCAGCTGCTCGAACCCTTTGCCTTGCCGGTAATAATTGAACCATTTGCGCATTTCAGGGGTGAGGCTTGGGAATGCGCCCTCGCACTCTTCGAGCTTGTCCCGCAGGAGACGCTCCCTTTCCAGCCGTGCATTGGGCTTGGGCGGCTTGCCAGAGCGCATAGGGTAAAACATGGGTCAAACTGTGTTGCGAAAGGTAGTTAAATGTATTGTGAGCCATGCAAAAGTATTGTGAGCCATGCAAAACCGCCCAGGTTTTCCCGGTTCGCCCAGTGGCAGGCGATTTTCCACCCCAAGGTTTTCCCATCCGAGTGCAAGCTGCGCTTGCAATTCTGGCAAATTTTTCCCAGGTTTTGCCCTGGGAGTGGAGCCTTTGCTCCAAGCAAAAAGTGGGCGGGCAAAAAATCTTCCCAGGTTTTGCCCACCTCGCCGTTGTTTTCGCGCGCAAAAGAAGCTATATAAATGTGTCCGCCCGATATCCGTTGCAAGCGCAACAGGTTGTGGTTGGCTTACCCTAAAAACACCATATATTGTGGTTTTTCAGGGTTCGAACATGTGTGGCAAAGCCCGCAAACGGGCTTTGCCTGCATTGGAATGAGGTGCCAATGGGCACCGAAATTCCAATCTAACGAATTTCGCAGGAAATACGCCCTCGCGCGCCTCTTTTGCTTGCAGGACTTCAAGGAGCAAACGAGGTGGGGACGTGGCTGAGGCGAGTGTGGCAAAACAAGCGACCAGGCAGGGCGGAATGAAGATAAAGAGGCTTTTTACTGAAGAGGGGGCCGACCCGCTGGACGCAGTGGAATATGAGCTTCGCACCTCGGTCATCAGGAACTCCGACGGCTCGGTCGTCTTCGAGATGCGCGACGTCGAGGTGCCGAAAAGCTGGTCGCAGGTGGCAACCGACATCGTGGCGCAGAAATACTTCAGGAAAGCCGGCGTGCCGCAATACGACAAGCAGGGGAACGCCCTCAAGGACAGCAACGGCAAGGCGGTCACCGGAAGCGAGAAAACGGTCAGGCAAGTGGTGGGAAGGCTCGCGGGCTGCTGGCGCAGCTGGGGCGAGAAATACGGGTACTTCCAGTCAAAATCGGACGCGGACGCGTTCGAGGACGAGCTGAAGTTCATGCTGGCAAGCCAGATGGCGTCGCCCAACTCGCCGCAGTGGTTCAACACGGGCCTTGCGCACGCGTACGGCATAACGGGGAACCGGCAGGGGCACTATTACGTCGACCCGGCTGACGGCGTGGTGAAGCAGTCCACGGATGCCTACACGCATCCGCAGCCCCACGCGTGCTTCATCCAGTCGCTGAAGGACGACCTCGTGAACGAGGGCGGCATATTCGACCTCGTGACGCGCGAGGCGCGGCTTTTCAAGTACGGCTCGGGAACGGGCACCAACTTCTCGTGCCTGCGGGGCGAGGGGGAGAGGCTCTCGGGCGGCGGGCAGTCGTCAGGCATGATGTCGTTCCTCAAGATATACGACAGGGCGGCGGGCGCCATAAAATCCGGCGGCACGACAAGGCGCGCCGCGAAGATGGTCATCGTGGATGTCGACCATCCGGACATCGAGAAATTCGTGAACTGGAAGGTGAGGGAGGAGCAGAAGGTGGCGGCGCTCGTCGCAGGCACCAAGGCATGCTCGAAATCCCTCAAGAGGATAATGCGCGTGGCAAAGGAGGAGCAGAGCACGGATTTGAAGAACGAGCGCATCAAGCTCGCGGTCGTGCAGGCGCTTGCGAAGAACGTCTCCATGAACTACATACTGCGCACGCTCGCGCTTGTCAAGCAGGGCAAGACCGACATCGACTTCCCGGTTTTCGACACGCACTACGAGTCCGAGGCGTATGTCACGGTTGCAGGGCAGAACGGCAACAACTCGGTAAGGCTCTCCAACAGGTTTGTCTGGGCGGTGCAGAACGACGCCGACTGGACGCTTCTGTCAAGGACCGACGGGAGCGTGATGAAGAGGATGAAGGCGCGCGACCTGTGGGACACTATTGCGTTCGCGGCGTGGAGCTGCGCCGACCCGGGGCTGCAGTTCGACGACATCATAAACGAGTGGCACACCTGCCCGATAGACGGCAGGATAAACGCGTCCAACCCGTGCTCGGAGTACATGTTCCTTGACGACACCGCGTGCAACCTCGCCAGCATGAACCTGATGAAGTTCTACAACGAGGAGACCTGCGTTTTCAACGTCGAGGCATTCAAGCACGCAAGCAGGCTTTGGACAATCGTGCTCGAAATTTCTGTGCTCATGGCGCAGTTCCCCTCCAAGGAGATTGCGAGGAAAAGCTACGAGTTCCGCACGCTCGGGCTGGGATACGCCAACCTGGGCACGCTTTTGATGGTGATGGGCGTGCCGTACGACAGCCCGCAGGGGCTTGCCATGGCGGGCGCGATTTCGGCGATAATGACGGGCGAGGCATATTCCACATCGGCGGAGATGGCGCGCGAGCTTGGCGCTTTTCCCGCATTCGAGAGGAACCGCGAGCACATGCTGCGCGTGATTCGGAACCACAGGAGGGCGGCGCACAGCGCGGCGGACAACGAGTATGAGGGGCTGTCGGTCAAGCCGACGGGGATACACCCCACGCACTGCCCGGAGTACATGCTCCAGTCGGCGCAGGAATGCTGGGACAGGGCGTATGCGCTCGGCGAGGAATTCGGCTACAGGAACGCCCAGACCACGCTGATTGCGCCCACGGGGACGATAGGCCTGCAGATGGACTGCGACACCACGGGAATCGAGCCCGACTTTGCCACCGTGAAGTTCAAGAAGCTCGCAGGGGGCGGGTACTTCAAGATTGTGAACAACTCGGTGAAGAAGGCCCTGCACAAGCTCGGCTACGGAGCCGCGCAGGTCAGGGACATCGAGCTTTATTCCGCAGGCAGGGGCACGCTTTCGGGCTGCCCGCACGTGAATGCCGAGGCGCTTGCCGCAAAGGGATTCACCGCCGAGAAAATCGCGAAGGTGGAGGCGCAGCTCCCCAAGGCGTTTGACATAAAGTTCGCATTCAACAAGTACGTGCTCGGCGAGGACTTCATGAGGGGGCTCGGGTTTGCCGATGCCGACCTCGCCGACCCGAAGTTCGACCTTTTGTCGAAGCTGGGCTTTTCCAAGCAGCAGGTGGAGGAGGCGAACGAATACGTGTGCGGCACCATGACAATCG
Source organism: Candidatus Micrarchaeia archaeon (assembly GCA_041671345.1). Lineage (GTDB taxonomy): Archaea > Micrarchaeota > Micrarchaeia > Anstonellales > Anstonellaceae > UBA10161. The sequence continues at coordinate 19,743 of JBAZBT010000001.1, read as the reverse complement.
AGGGCGCGCCGCACCTCAAGCAGGAGCACTACTCGGTGTTCGACTGCGCGAACAAGTGCGGGAAAAAGGGCAAGAGGTTCATCCCGTACACCGCGCACATACGCATGATGGCGGCGGCGCAGCCGTTCCTGTCAGGCTCGATTTCAAAGACCGTGAACATGCCCTCCGACTCCACCATCGAGGACATCAAGGAGGCGTACATGCTCTCTTGGAGGCAGATGGTGAAGTCGAACGCGCTTTACCGCGACGGCAGCAAGCTCTCCCAGCCGCTCAATGCGACCGCGGATGTCGACGAGGACGAGCTTGCGCAGCTTTTCGGGCTTGGCGACGAGATAGACGAGTCGTTCGGGCCTGCGCAGATGCAGAGCAAGATAGTGGGCAGGATAAACCGGCGCAAGCTTCCGACCCGCAGGAGCGGCTTCATCCAGGAGGCGAGGGTGGGCGGGCACAAGGTGTACCTGAAAACGGGGGAATATCCGGACGGGGCGCTCGGCGAGATATTCATAGACATGTACAAGGAAGGCGCGGGCTACCGCTCGCTTTTGAACTGCTTTGCAATCGCGGTGTCAAAGGGCCTGCAGTACGGAGTGCCGCTCGACGAGTTCGTGGACACGTTCACCTTCACGCGCTTCGAGCCTGCCGGCGTGGTCACCGGGCACGATGCCGTGAAGAACGCCACCTCCATCGTGGACTACGTGTTCCGCGTGCTGGGGTACGAGTATTTGCAGAGGACTGACTTTGTCCATGTGAAGCCCGTGAACGGCGACTCGCACGGCGCGCACGCGGCAGGCGAGCACCCGCCCGTCCCGCGCATCGAGGACCAGAAGGCGCAGGGGAAGCTAGTGGAGGCGCCTGCCGAGAAGGACACGGGCAGCGAAAGCGAGGAATACGAGACGCGCGCAAAAGCCGCGAAGGAGCAGGGCTTCACGGGCGCGCAGTGCCTTGCCTGCAGCTCCATGAAAGTAAAACAAAATGGATCTTGTCAAGTGTGCATAGACTGCGGTGAAACTACAGGTTGCTCATGAGAAGCATGTGGGGGTGAACCATCAGGGGGATCTGATGGCTAGCCAATGCCCCCTAGGGGCAGAACGGCTCGTGCCAAGTCTGCATCGACTGTGGGGAGACCACTGGATGCAGCTGAACGCCCGCCGCCTTTTTCTTCCTTTTTTATTTGTTTTGCCCAGCGGCAGGGCGCGCGCGATTTATAAAACCTTCGCAGCAGAATTGTCGTTTGTGGTGGTTTGATGAGGAATAATTTCATGCTCGTTATCTCATTTGTTGCCCTTTTAGGAAGCGCTTTCGCAGTGGATGTTTCGGCGTGCCAAACGCTATCATCCCCCGGCATTTACACCCTTGCCCAAAATGTGCAGGCAGACGGGACGTGCTTCACCGTGGCTGCGCCCAACGTCGAGATAGACTGCGCGGGCCACTCCGTGACAGGGTTAGGCGCGGGCTACGGCATCCACTCCAACCAGCAGAACACGACGGTCAGGAACTGCATGGTATACGGCTTCAGCACCGGCGTCTACCTCGACGGCGCAACAGGCGCGCTTCTGCAGGGCACGGCGGCAAGCTCGCCAGCCGGGGCTGGCATCACGATTGCCGCAGGAGGGCAGCACACCCTGGCAGGCTTCACCGCATCAGGCCAGAAAAGCATCTACATGATTTTCTCGACGGCCAACAACACCCTCTCCAACTTCAACGCAAGCGGGCAGATAGTGCTGCAGGGGGGCCCGCACGACAACAGGCTCTCCGATTTCACCGCAAGCTCGAGCACGATGGCGCTGTACCTGCTCACGGCCGCCTCCAACACAGTCTCAAACGCGCGCGTCACCGCAGCCTCGGGCGCCGCCCTCGCAATCACGGGCGGGAACGGCAACACGATAGCGAACAGCACCTTCACTTCCTCGTCAGGCGGCGTGGCGTCGCTCTCCTCCGCCTTCTCCAACAGCATATACGGCAGCACGTTCGTCTCCGGAGGCGCGTCCAATAGCCTCTTGGCGCTCAACCCTTCATCGCCAATGAACACCATCTACTGGAACAACTTCACCGCAACAAGCGGCGCGTACATCAATGACAGCTCACCCGGCAACTATTACACCAAGCTGGTGAACGGCAGGCCGGAGGGCAACATCTATGCCAATGTGCTTAGCGGAGCCGTGCAGGTGCAGGGCAATGTTTCCTCGGCCTACGGGCAGGGGCTTTACATAGGCATGAATGGAACCGGCTACCCGTACAACTCGACCACATCGCAGGGCAAGATAGTGGGCAGCGCGATTGATTACGCGCCCCTCACGCAGTTCTACTTCAACAACACCACGGCGCCTGCGCAGGGATGCCAGTGCGGGGTGCTGAATGCGCCGAACTATGTGTGCAACGTGACTTCAAACCTAAACAGCACAGGCACTTGCTTTACCGTGGCGGCGGACAACGTGACAATAGAGTGCAACGGGCACAGCATAACGGAAATTGGCAGCGGAGGGACCGGGATAGACGCCACAGGCAGGTCCAACACCAGGATGAGAAACTGCAGGCTAGACGCATTTGCATACGGAATAGTGCTCCAATCCGCAACTTTCAGCAATGTGGAAAACATTAGCATCGACAGTTCGTCCAGCCAGTATTTCAGGAGCTCAGGAGTCAGGCTTATTGGAAGCCAATACAACACGATTTCAAAAGTCAAGGCGACCACCCGAGACGATGCGCTCTGGCTGGACAATAGCGATTACAACAATATCTCATCGTCCAGCTTTGACATTGGCGAGAATGGCGCCGCATCGAATAACGCAGTGCACACCATACACTCGAACTACAACCGGCTCGTGGGAGTGAATGGGACCAACCGCCATTACCCGGGCGCCAGTTCGCCATCAGTGCTGATGCACGGCAGCAGCAACAACGTGCTGGAAAGCTGCATAGGCACGATGAATGGCACGATAACGAATGATGCGCCAGGGATATCGATATCGGCTTCAAGCAACAACAACATCCTTTCAAATACAAAAGGCATTTCAGCATACGACGTGGGAATTGCCTTGGACCTCTCAAGCGGCAATTTGCTTGTCAACTGCAGCGCCATCGGGTCGGCGGGCTTTGGCGCATATGCCAGCAACAATACGGTCCTGGACGCCTGCAATGCAAACAGCACCGGGGGAGGCATGCTGAAGGGGAACTGGATAACCTCGTCGAGCTTCACGGTTGTCAAATCAAGCAGGTTCACGGGAACCGCGGGCGCGCTCTTGATAGAGGATGCCAGCAACAACAGGGTGGAGAACAGCACAATGATTTCGACGGGCGGCGCGGCGCTGACAATCGATTCGTTTTCCGGCAGCAGCACGGGCAACGTGATTGTGAACAACACGCTCGCATCAGGCGGGAGCCTGGTGAAAATCCAGGGGGCAGCAAGCGGCAACACGTTCTACTGGAACAACTTCACAGGCGGCAATATTTACATCAACGACATGGCGGGCGGAAACTCCTACAACGCAAGCGTAAACGGCAATCAGGAGGGCAACATCTACGCAAACGTCCTGTCGGGCGCAGTGAAGGTGCAGGGCAACCAGACGTCAAGCGGTTTCCCTTCACTCTACATCGGCAGGAACGGAACAGGCTTCCCATACAGCGCGAGCACCTCGCAGGGCAAGATAACGGGCAATGCAGTCGACTACGCCCCGCTCACGCCGTTCTACTTCAACGGCGCAGCGATGCTGCATCCCAAGCCCGGGCTGAACAACGGCACGGCAGTGGAAGCGGCAGGGGCAAACGAAACAGTGAAGGCGGTTCCAAAGCCTATAATCGGGCCCAAGCCTGCAAACAGGCGCGCCGCCTAGTTCGGGCCGGGGCAATAGCTTTTAATTTCCCTTGCGCGGAAAGTGTGCCATGGAACTACTGCTGGATGCCGCGGTCCTTGCCGCGCTCATTGCCATTTCGGCGTTCTTCTCCGCGTGCGAGACCTCTTTCCTGACAGTCACAAGGATACGGCTCCACCAGCTGGTGGAGCGCAACGCGCCTGGCGCGCAGAGCCTGCACCGCCTTCGCGAGAGCAGGAGGCGCGTGCTCATCGCCCTCCTCATAGGCAACAACGTGGCGAACATCGCGGCATCCGCGGTCGCCACCACATTCGCAATCACCCTGTTCGGGGACCAGGGCTTGGGCATCGCAATCGGCGTGATGTCGTTCCTCATGCTCACTTTCGGGGATATCGCCCCGAAAAGCTTCGCCACCACTTACGGCGAGAGGATAATACTCGCGTGCGCGCCCATCGTGGAAGGCGTATACTGGGCGCTCACCCCGCTCGTCATCTTCTTCGAGTTCATCAACCGCCTCATCCCCGGCGTGTATTCGCGCGCAACAGGCATCGAGCGCTTCACTGAGGACGAGGTGAAGGCGGCGGTCAAGCTGGGGGCGGCGCACAAGAGCATAAGCGAGATGGAGCGCGAGCTCATCGAGAACGTGCTGGAGTTCAACGACAAGACGGTGGCGCACGTGATGACGCCCAAGGCGCGCGTGGTGCATTTTGTGGCAGGCACCAAGGCGTCAGACGCGCTCCACAAGGCGCTCCACAGCCTGTACTACCGCTTCCCGGTGGTGAAAGGCGGGCAGGTGATAGGCACGGTGAACATCCGCGCGCTTGCCAAGGCCACGGAGGACAACCCGAACTGGAGCGTGGAGCAGGTGGTGCTCCCGACCGTGCGCGTGAAAAGCACGGACAAGCTCAACGAGGCGTTTTCGCACCTGCAGGCCGCAAACAGGCACTTTGCCATCGTGGTGGACGAGCGCGAGAATTTCGTGGGCGTGCTCACCATGGACGACATGCTCGAGGAGCTCGTGGGAAAGATAAAGATACAGTGAAGCGGGCGGGGCAAACCGGCCATTTTAAGCCCTTTTTAAACCTCGGAAAACTGTCCCGCGTGGAACAAAAGGCGTATATAGCGCAGGCGGGAAACCAACAGTTGGCTCTAGTTTTGGGAGGTGGGGGGATGGCCGTTGCGGTTGTTGCAAATGATACGCAGGGCGGCGCGCCCGTGCTCAGCGTGCACAGGATGAAGACGCAGCTCGAGAGGCTGGAGTACCTTGCGGAAAAAATGCCATGGTTTTCATCCGGGCAGGTGCCGCAAAGGGAAAACGCCACGTGCCGCTATATACGCGACCATCTTTTCCCGCTTTTGGACGAGAGCCAGAAAAAGAAAGTGGTGATTGCGCAGATGGGCTACTCGCGCGCAATGGGGATGGTGGAGAAGCCCGACGAGCTGCGGGCGAGGATTGACAGGCTGGGCGAGCTGCTGGAAAATGCGCAGAAGGACGGGAAAATCGAGGGGGAGAGCCTGGGCGCCTGGGAAAAGGCACGATTGGAGGGCGAGGCGCTTGCGCTCAAGAAAAGGGGCACTGCGGCGCTGAAGCTGTTCGTTGCCGGGAGCGAGGACGCCTGCATCTGCGTTGCCGAGAAAAGCCTGCATGGCGCGGTGAGGCGGTGGGAGAGGCTGGGAAGCGCAAGCCGCGACCATGCCAAGGCGCTTTACCGGCTCGCGCTTGCCAAGTACGGCATGGGGAAGGACGAGGAGGCGATTGAATGCGCCCGAAAGTGCATGGAAATGTGCGAGGGGCGCCATGAGCTGGACTGGCTGCACTGCAACGCTGCGGACGTGCTCGCGCAGGCCAGGATGGAAATCAACCGCGACCTGCTTGCGCGCTGATTTTTGCGCGCGGATGCCAGCGTTTGGCTCAAATGCGGATTTCCCGCGGTGATGCGGATGGGTTCAAAACGGTTTTTGGGAAGGAAATGCGCCCGTTTCGGCAGCATGGAAAACGGATGGCGGCAGGCATACCTATATAAAGCTATTTTGGGATAACAATAGTGTTGATTTTACGTCGTAGAACGCGCAGGGCGGCGCGCGGGAAAAATGCTTGAAAATTAGTGGAAAACATAGCTTGGGAAATGCTCAAAATCCAGTGGTAAACATGGACGGGGAGAAGGCAGGGAATGAAGCGCAGGCAGCCGCCCGGAAGGCGGATGCTGCTGCAGGCGCGGCGGCTGCGAAAGCCGCGCAGGAAGCGCAAAAGGCGGGCCAGCAGGCTGCCCAAAACGCGCCAAAAGCCGCGCAGGGCGCATCTGCGAAAGCGGGTGCGGCGGCAGCCCAGAAGGAACAGGAGGCTGCCGCAAAAAGCGCGCAGGATGCCCGGAACAATGTTTCCAGCGGGGAATACACCGCGAAATCCATCCAGGTGATGGAGGGCCTCGAAGCGGTCAGGAAGCGCCCTGCAATGTACATCGGCGACACCGGCGAGCGCGGCTTGCACCATCTCATCTACGAGGTGGTGGACAACTCGGTGGACGAGGCGCTCGCGGGGCACGCGAAAAACATCGAAGTGTCGCTTGGCGACGGAAGCATTGTCACCGTCACCGATGACGGGCGCGGGATACCGGTGGAGACGCACGAGGGGACGGGCAAGAGCGCGCTTGAGGTCGTGATGACAATCCTGCACGCCGGCGGGAAGTTCGACAACAAGAGCTACAAGGTGTCGGGCGGGCTGCACGGGGTGGGCGTGTCGTGCGTGAATGCGCTTTCCGAATGGCTGGAAGTGGACGTCAAGAGGGACGGCAAGCACTACAGGCAGAGGTACGAGCGGGGGAAGCCGGTGACGCCGGTGCGCGAGCTTGGCCCCACGCCGGGCAGGGGCACCATCGTCCGCTTCAAGCCGGATTCGCAGATTTTCAATTCCATAGAGTTCAAGTTCGACATCATTGCGAACAGGATGCGCGAGCTTGCATTCCTGAACAAGGGGCTGAAAATATTGGTGCGCGACGAGTTGTCAGGGGAAAGCGAGGAGAACCGGTACGAGGGCGGGCTTGTTTCGTTCGTGGAGTACATCAACAAGAACAAGGCGCCGGTGAACAGCATACTTTATTTCGAGAAGCAGGCGGGCGACGTCAACGTGGAGCTCGCCATGCAGTACAACGACGGCTATGCGGACAACATCTACACTTTTGCGAACAACATAAACACAATCGAGGGGGGCTTCCACCTGGTGGGATTCCGCGCCGCGCTCACGCGCTCCATAAACGATTATGCCGAGGCGCACAACGGAAAGAAGGACAAGGGCGCGAAGATTTCCGGCGAGGACCTGAAGGAGGGGCTTGCCGCGGTGCTTTCGGTGAAGATGGCGCACCCGCAGTTCGAGGGGCAGACAAAGACAAAGCTCGGGAACAGCGAAATCAAGGGCATCGTGGAATCCATCGTGGGCGAGAAGCTGAAGGCATACCTTGAGGAAAACCCCGCAGAGGCGCGGCGCATCATGGAAAAGGCGTCAAGCGCCGCAAACGCGCGCGAGGCTGCGCAGAAGGCGCGCGAGCTGGTGCGCAGGAAGGGCGCGATGGAGTCGGGCGTGCTTCCAGGCAAGCTTGCGGACTGCTCGGAGGAGGACCCTGCGAAGTCGGAGATCTACATTGTTGAAGGGGATTCTGCAGGAGGATGTTTTTCCGGCGACACGCGCGTTGCGCTTGTGGATGGCAGGGGCCTGAGCTTCAAAGAGTTGGTAGAGGAAGACAGGGCGGGCAGGAAGAATTATTGTTACACAATAAAGGAAGATGGAAGCATTGGCGTGGAGCTGATAAAGAACCCGAGGGTGACCAGGAAGGGCGCGGAAGTCATTAAGGTTGTGCTGGACAATGGAGAGGAAATTGTCTGCACGCCAGACCATCTTTTCATGCTCAGGGACGGAAGCTTTTCAAAGGCAGAACAACTGGCCCCGAAATTGCCAATCATGCCGCTTTACAGGAAGCTTTCAGAAAGGAAAGGGCGCATAACAATCAAGGGCTATGAGATGGTTCTTGATCCAGTGGCATCCAAGTGGATATTCACGCATATTCTTTCAGACAAATATAACCTGGAACGCGCAAGATACCTGCCCATTGCAGGCACATATAAGCATCACGTTGACTTCAACAAGAGGAACAACAGCCCTGAAAATCTGTTGCGGATGGGCAAGGAAGCGCATTTTGCGCTGCACTCCTCGATGGCAAAGGAAATACTTCTGAGCGAAGGCGTAAAGCAAAAGGCGAGGGAAGCGCATATGAACCCAGGGTATAGACAAAAGATAAGCAGGCTCATGTCGGAGCCAACCATGAAAAAAATGCTGAGCGCCAGGGCTAAGAAACAGTGGGAGGATGGCGAATACAAGAAATACATGACAGGCAGGTGGGAAAAATTCTACAAGGAGAATGAGGAATACCGCCATGCCAACACGGAACTTCTCAGGAAAATAAAAGATGAGTATTGGGCAGATGCAGAAAACAGGAAATCGCAGTCTGAAAGGGTGAAGAAGCATTTTGAAAACCACCCTGAAGCCAAGGATATCCTCAAAGAGATGGCAAAGAAAGAGTGGGATAACCCTGAGCTTAAGGCATGGCGGAGCGCCCAGACAAGTTCACAGTGGACGCCGGAGTTCAGGAAGAAGAGAAAAGTAGCTTATGACAAGACATATTACGCGCACAGCATGGCATGCATGAAGAAAGTGCTTGAAGAAAATGGAAGCCTTGAGAAATACGACGCTGAACGGATAAAGGCGAATGACAAGAACCTGCTAAGGAAAAAAACAGTTGCGGAACGGTTCTTCAATGGGAACGAGTTGGAAATGCTTGAGGCGGTAAAGCATTACAACCACAAGGTAAGGGAAATCGCCCGCCTAACTGAAAAGATGGACGTATATGACCTTGAAGTGGAAGGCACGCACAACTTTGCGCTTGCTGCAGGCGTTTTCGTACACAATTCGAGCAAGCAGGGGCGCGACCGGAAATTCCAGGCCATCCTGCCGCTGCGAGGCAAGATTCTGAACGTGGAAAAGGCGCAGATACCGAAAATCCTGGGAAGCGAGGCGATAAGGACGCTCATCTCCGCGCTGGGAACGGGATTTGGAGAGGACTTTGACATCAAGAAGCTGCGCTACCATAAAGTGGTGATAATGACCGATGCGGACGTGGATGGCGCGCACATTCGCACGCTTTTGCTCACGCTTTTCTTCCGCTACCTCCGCCCGCTCGTGGACGGAGGATACATCTTCATCGCCCAGCCGCCGCTTTTCAAGCTCAAGCGCGGCAAGGACGAGAGGTATGCCTACACTGACGCCGAGATGGAAAAAATCATGGCGGAAATGGGCGGGGCGGACGCGGTGAGCATGCAGCGCTACAAGGGATTGGGGGAAATGAACCCCGAGCAGCTTTGGAGCACCACCATGGACCCGTCCGCGAGGATTTTGCTGCAGGTGACGGTGGACGATGCCATGAAGGCAGACGAGATATTCACAATATTGATGGGAGACGCGGTGGAGCCGCGAAAGGCCTTCATAGAAATGCACGCGAAGGAAGTGAAGAACCTGGACATTTAGGGTTTGGAATGCAGGGATGGCTAAGCGAAGAAAATGGATTTGATGCTTAGGGGAATTTGAATGGCTGACGAAAACAGGGAATACCAGCACGGCAGGATACTGCCGCGCGCAGTGGAAAAGGAGATGCGCACCTCCTACCTAGACTATGCCATGTCGGTGATAGTGGGCAGGGCGCTCCCGGACGTGCGCGACGGGCTCAAGCCGGTGCACCGGAGGATTCTTTTCGCAATGTACGAGCTGTCAAACACGCATGACAAGCCGCACAAGAAGTCCGCGCGCGTGGTGGGGGAAGTATTGGGTAAATTCCACCCGCACGGCGACGTCGCGATTTACGACTCCATGGTGAGGATGGCGCAGGACTTTTCCATGCGCTACATGCTCGTGGACGGGCAGGGGAATTTCGGCTCGGTGGATGCGGACGCGGCTGCCGCCATGAGGTACACTGAGGCAAGGCTGTCCAGGTTTGCAGAGGAGATTTTGACTGACATTGAAAAGGAGACTGTAAATTTCACCCCGAACTTCGACGCCACGCTCAAGGAGCCCACGGTGATGCCGTGCAGCGTGCCCAACCTCATCGTGAACGGCTCGTCGGGCATTGCGGTCGGCATGGCGACCAACATGGCGCCGCACAACCTGTCGGAGACGGTGGACGCGCTTGTCGCCATGATTGACAAGCCGGACATGCCCCCGGAGGCGCTGCGCGCGCTCATACCCGGCCCGGACTTCCCGACAGGAGGTTACATCGTAGGCAGGCGGGGCATTGCGGATGCGTACTCCACCGGCAGGGGGATAATCCGCGTGAGAGGCAAGGCGGAAATCATTACGGCAAAAGAGAAGAGAACGCAGATTGTGATAACGGAAATGCCCTACCAGGTGAACAAGGCTGAATTCATCAAGCACGTGGCGGAGCTTGCGCGCGACAAGAAGCTGGAGGGCATCGCGGACATTGCGGACAGGTCGGACAGGAAAGGCATGCACGTGGAGATAGTCGTCAAGAAGGATGCGAATGCCGACGTGGTGCTCAACCAGCTTTATGCGCACACGGAGCTTGAAGGGACGTTTTGCATAAACAACCTGGCGCTCGTGAACAACGAGCCCAAGACGCTTTCCATGCCGCAGCTCCTCACCGAGTTCCTTGCCCACCGCAAGGCCGTGGTGAAGAGGAGGAGCGCTTTTGAGCTTCGCGTGGCGCAGGAGAGGAAGCACCTGGTGGAGGGGCTGCTTTTGGCGGTTGCGAAAATCGACGCAATCATAAGGACCGTGAAGACCGCGAAAGTGCCCCTTGAGGCGCTCATGCGCGAGTTCTCGCTCTCCCAGAAGCAGGCAGAGGCGATACTTGAGATGAAGATACGGAAACTGTCCGCGCTCGAGTCCGGGAAGCTCAAAGACGAGGACGCGGAGCTTTCGAAAACGATTGAATACCTTGCAGGGGTGCTTGCGGACGAGAGGAAGATATACGGGCTGATACGCGCGGAGCTGTCCGAAGTGAAGCAGAAGTACGGCGACAAGCGCCGGACGGAGATAATAGACGACGACGGCGAGGTGGAAATGGAAGACCTCATTGCGGAGGAGGACGTCGCGGTCATAATCACGCAGGACGACTACATCAAGCGCGTGCCGATTTCCGAGTACCGCGCGCAGAGGCGCGGAGGCAGGGGCGTCATCGGGAGCGAGACGAAGGAGGAGGACCAGATAAAGGACATTTTGCTTGCCTCCACCCACGACCACCTGCTGTTCTTCACCGACAAGGGGGACGTGCACTGGCTCAAGGTGTACAGGATACCGACGGGCGGAAGGTATGCCATGGGCAAGGCGATAGTGAATTTGCTTTCGCTTTCCGGCGAGAAAATCGCGGCATGGATAAAGACGCGCACTTTCTCGGACAAGGAATTCCTGGTGATGCTCACCAAGAACGGCATCGTGAAGCGGAGCAGCATGGCGGACTATTCGCGCCCGAGGAACGGGGGCATCATCGCAATCACGCTCAAGGACGGCGACGCGCTCATCGACGCCAAGAAGACGGACGGCAGGCGCGAGCTCATACTCGCCACAGCCGAAGGCAATGCCATCCGCTTCAAGGAGGATGACGTGCGCGAGATAGGGAGGACAGGGCAGGGCGTGATAGGCATACGCCTCGAGGACAAGGACGAAGTTGTCGGCATGGCCACGGACGAGACCGAAACGCTCATGATTGTGACCGAGAACGGGTATGGCAAGAGGACGGACATTTCCGAGTACCGCCTGCAGTCGCGAGGCGGCAAGGGCGTCATCAACATCAAGACGCACGGAAGGAACGGCAAGGTTGTGGGAATCGCGCCGGTGGTGGATTCCGATTCGCTCCTGCTTGTCTCCTCGGGCGGCAAGATGATACGCCTGTTCGTGAAGGACGTCAGCATAATAGGCAGGAACACGGGCGGCGTGCGGCTCATGAAGCTGGACGAGGGCGAGAAAGTGGTCGCGCTTGAGAAGGTCGCCGCGGATGCGGAAGAAAACGGGGAAGGCAGCGGGATGAAAAAGGGCGAGCCGCCAAAACCTCCGCCTGCACAACACGCATGGCCCGACGGAACGCCAGCCCCTCCGCAAAAGGAAGCGGAAAGCGCGAAAGCGAAGGGGAAGAAGGGCGGGAAGGAAAAGAAGGAAGACATTGCCCCGATCATAATCGCGTGAGCGGCCGCCGGCATGGCTGCTTAGCCGCACGGCGCTTTTCCACAGGCGAAAAAACAAAAGCCTTATTATGCTTGACGCCGAATGCACCTCAGAGAAGGCCCGCGCGGGCCAGGAGGTTGTTTGATGGAATGCTGCAATGACAAAAAATTCTGCTACGGCTTGCTCATGGGATTCTTCCTGGCAAGCGCGCTTCTGTTCGGAGCCATCCAGGTCGCGATGGGCCCCACCTACAATCAGCTGGTCAGCATGAGAGGGTATGCCCAGACCACATATGACATAACGCACTCCGCGGCATACTCCAGCGTGCAGGCGTTCGTGGCAAGTGTCGACAAGTCAGCCACCCAGCTTGCGGCAGTGCCGTTCATCGGCAATGTTGTGGACAGGGCGGAAGTGCCGGCATACACCAAGGCGGTGTCAGACATCCTCCAGGGAAGGAAAGCCCTGTCCGAGATGGAACTTTCGGCGATAAACACAGAGATACTGCTCATAGAGTGGTCCATGCCCCTCCTGCTCGCCTCAATTGCCATAGTGGCATTCAGCGCGTGGAAGATGCAGGGGCTGGCCAGCCCGGACGGGGCAAGGAAGGGAAAGAAAAAGTAGCCGCCTTTCCTTTTTCATTTTTTCCTGTTTTCTCTGTTTTTTCCCTTGCCTTGTTTTCCTTTTTCATTTATTCCTTAAGCCTGGCTTTTTCGCTTCCTTGCCCCTTTATTTTTCATGCAGGGCTAGCCGCCCCTGAAAGGCAAGAGCATCAGCCCGCCCTGAAAAGGATGCGCCTCAGCCAGGCGACAAGCGCGTTCTTGCCTATCCCCGCTGAAAATGCGAAAATCGCGAGCGGAAGCAGGATGCTCGATGCGATGGTGAGGTTGCGCAATGTGTCCAGCCCGCCAGGCGGGATGAGCGGCACTGTCCCCAAAAAGTAGTCCGAGAAGTCGTTCAGGAGGAACCAGCCCATGGCCAGCGCAAGCGCCGGCAGCGCGAGCTGCTTTTTGGGAAGGAGCGCGAGCCCCTCCAGCGCCATGCCGATGTGCCCGAGCACGAATATGGCTGAGATGTTGAACAGGCCCGGCGCAAAATAGTAGCCAGAGTGGAAGAAAAGCACGAAGACGGTCCAAAGCCCGTATTTCACCATGCCGATTGACACGATGAATGAGAAGAGGTCGTTTTTCACCGCGCCCAGGATTATCAGGAGCGCAAGAAAGGCATAGAGCGGGCAGTCGGGCACGAAGATGGCAAGGTAGGGTGGATGCAGCGCGAACTGGTCGGCATAGACATTGGCGCCAAAATAGATGGCAAGCAGGTTGAGCGATATGGCAATCAGGAAAAGGGCCGAGTCGATGCCGTGCTTCATTCAATCGCCCCTTTTCCCAGGGCGGGCGCTGATTCTCCTGGCTGGAACGCCGCCCCACGTTTCGCCTGCCGGAATGTCGCGGTTCACCAGCGACATGGCTGACACCGAGGCGCCCGCGCCCACCTTGACGCCAGGAAGCACGGTGCAGTTCGCCCCGAGCATTGCTCCGCGCGCAATTTCCGCCTTGCCGGTGCGGTATTCCCCCTGAAGAAACTCGTGCCCCAAAAGCACGGTGTTGTAGCCGATGATGGCGCCCTGCCCCACGCTGATGTTTTCAGGGAAGAAAATGTCGATGGTGGCGCCCAGGCCGAACGCCGCGCCGCGCTCCACGCGCGCGCCTGCCGCGCGCAGCAGGAAGCGCTTGAGCGAGAGCGAGGGGGAATAGCGCGCGGCGTAGATGAGAAGGAAATTGATGCAGACGCGCAATGGGTTTCTCACCTTGTGCCAGTGATGGAGGGAATTGCCGGTGCATTTGTGCGTGTCTGTGCGGCGCATGGCAAAAATTTGGATGGGGAGGTTAAATAGGTTGCTGCAGCCGGGGGGGTTTGGGCGGTGTGCAAAGTGCGATGCACTTTGCATATGCATTTTTCGGTTCGCCGAAAAATGGCACATGCCGGACTAAGGGGGGCGCAGCCTACTTTATTTCGAGGATGTACTTCCGCGCGGCGCTGGAGAGCGCATACCAGAGGGCGGTGGCGAGGAAGGCTCCGGACGCCGAGAGGAAGGTGAAAAATGAGACAATGGCGAGAAGCGGGCTGGAGTCGCGGAAGAGGACCGAAAGCGTGGAAAGCGAGAGGAACAGGATGGAAAAGAGCGCGCATAGGAGGATGTGCTTCTTGTTGCCCAGCAGGTGCAGGACAAACCCGTTGCCCACAAGCGCAATGCCTATGCCGATGAGCACCCCGGAGAACATGGCGACGAAAATCGTGTCAAACCCCCTTGAGAACGCCTCGAGCGCGCCCGGGTCTGGCGCGGAGGAAAGGACGTCCGCGATGAGCGAAAGGGCGCCGATGGCGATGAGCGCGGCGCCGGCCGCAAAGAGCGCGTGCCGGAACTTCAGGTCCATGCCACCCATTCTCAGCCCGCCTTATTAATCTTTTTGCAGAAATGGCACGCGGCGACGCAAATGGAAGAAAAATCCGGCAACCTCAGCTTTGAGCAGAGAAAGGGGTCGATGGGGAACATCACCGCGGACGGCATGGCTTATTCCGTGATGGCCGGGCTTGGCGACGCATACCTGCCCGCGGCGCTCGTGTTTTTGGGCGCGACGAACTTCTGGATAGGCATGCTGACCGCGCTGCCCCAGCTTTTCGGCGGCATTGCGCAGGCCTTCTCGCTGTCCGCCCTGCGGCTTGCGAAGGACAGGAAGCTTTTGGTGATGGCGGGCTCCGCTTTCCAGGCGCTCACCTGGCTGCCGGTGATTGCCCTTCTCCTGTGGCCGAATGCCTATTCCGTGCCGCTCATAATATTCTTCTTCTCGCTTGGCGCAGGCACCTCGCTTCTGATAAACCCGGTGTGGTCGAGCTGGGTTGCGGACATCGTGGAGCAGAACGACCGCGCGCGCTTTTTTGCCAACAGGAACCGCCTCATGCAGGTGATGCTGTTCGCGGCCACGTTCGGGGGAGGCATCATGGTGGGGCAGCTGCAGCTGCACGTGGCAGCCGCGGCGGCATTCGGCATTGTTTTCTGCGCGTCGTTCGCAGCGCGCGCGGCCACCGTGATTTTCCATGCAAGGACCGCGGGCGTGCCATACGAAATCAAGCTCATGAACGAGATAAAGATGAAGCACCTGTTCCTGCTGCCATCCTACAAGAACGAGCTGTGGTTCCTGGCGTTCGTCGCGCTCATGAATTTCGCGGTGCAGTTCTCCTCCCCGTTCTTCACGCCATACATGCTCCATGACCTTGGGATGGACGTCGGGATGCTGGGCATCCTCACTGCGATTTCGATAATCACCAAGATAATCTGCTTCCCGTACTGGGGCAAGGCGATAGACCGCTTCTCGAACAGGACGGTGCTTATCACCACCGCCTTCATGGCGCCGCTCGTGCCGCTCCTCTGGCTTTTTTCCGGCGACGTCTGGATGCTGGCGCTCTTCCAGGTTTTCTCGGGCTTCATCTGGGCGGGATATGACCTGTCCATCTTCAACTCGTCGCTCTCGCTTGTGAGCAGGGAGCTTCGCCCGTCGTTCATCTCGAAATACAACGCGTTCTCGTGCATCGCGAACGCCGCTGGCGCGCTTGCCGGCGGCTATTTCCTCATGGCGTACCCGGGCGCGGGACTGCTTGGCTTCTCAGGCATATTGCTTGTGTTCCTGCTGTCGGGGGCGATGAGGCTGGCAGTCGCGCTCGCATTCACCCCGCACCTTGCCTCAAGCAAGGAAATCGCCAATACAACTGCCGACCGCGCGATGATATTCAAGCTCGTGGCGGTCTACCCCACGCAGGGCGCGGTCGCGCACGTGATGGACGGCTGGGACTTCACGCGGAAGATTGTAAGCAGGGGCACCGAGGGCTCGGGCGAGATGCTGCGCGAGGGTTTTGCCGCGACAGGGGAGATAGTGAAGGATGGCGGGCGCAAGCTGATGTCGAAGATAAGCAGGAAGGGGAGGTTGTAGGCGGGCTGGCTCGGGCAGGAAAGCGGGCAGGGGGAACGCGCGCGGGTGCTTTTTATTCTTTTTCCAAGAGAACAGATGCATGCACGACCTTGACGTGAAATGGCAGAGGAAGTGGCAGGAGGCAGGCGTGTTCGCGCCTGCTGCCGGGAAGGGGGAGAAGTTCTACCTCACCGCGGCATTCCCCTACCCCAATTCGCCCCAGCACATAGGGCATGGAAGGACCTACACCACCACGGACATTTACGCGCGCTACCAGAGGATGCGCGGGAAGAACGTGCTTTTCCCCATGGGCTTCCACGTCACTGGCACGCCGATTCTTGCAATGGCGAAAAGGATTGCCGAGAAGGACGAGGAAATCCTGGGAATATTTGAAAAGATATATGGCATTCCGCGCGATGTTTCCGCGGGCTTGACTGACCCGCGCGAGCTTGTCGCGTACTTTTCGCGCGAAATCGAGGCTGGCATGCGCGAGATGGGCTATTCCATTGACTGGCGCCGCAAGTTCTACTCGTACGACGCGCAGTTCAACAAGTTCATAGAGTGGCATTTTGCTGCGCTTGCCGCTGCAGGCTATATTACTAAAGGAGAGCACCCTGTGCCGTGGTGCCCCATTGGGCAGACCGCGATTGGCGCGCATGACACGAAAGGGGATTTGGACCCGCAGATAGAGGAAATCACGGGCGTGCTTTTCCCGTTTGAAGACGGCAAGCTGGTGTGCGCCACTTATCGGCCTGAGACTATCTATGGCGTTACGAATATCTGGGTGAATCCGTCCGCAACATATGTGAAAGTGAAGGCTGAAGCAAGCGGCAACATATATTATATAGCGAAAGAGGCGGCTGGCACGCTTTCCATGCAGATGCCGCATTCTGTGCAAGGCGAGATGAGCGCGAAAGAGATGATGAAAAAGAGTGCGAAAAACCCGCTCACCAACGCCGCTCTCCCAATATTCCCCGCGACGTTTGTGGACCCCAAGCACGGCACGGGCGTGGTGATGTCCGTGCCTGCGCATGCGCCCAAGGACTATCTTGCGCTCCGCGACGCCGGCTTGGAAGGAAAGGTGAAGATGGCGCAGGTGCTCACGCTTTCAGGCTTTGGCTCGTTCCCTGCAAAGGAGCTTGTGGAAAGGATGGGCGTGAAGTCGCAGGCAGACCCCAGGGCTGAAGAGGCGACTGCCGAGCTTTACAAGAAGGAGGCGCACGCAGGCGTGATGGCTGTGGGCGAGTTTGCGGGCATGCTAGGGATGGAGGCAAAGGAGAAGATACGCGCAAAGATGATTAGCGAAGGGAGCGCGCTTGCCATGTATGAGATTTCAAATTCCCCCATTTATTCCCGCTTCGGCGGCCTGGTGGGCGTGAAAATAGTGCGCGACCAGTGGTTCATAGACTATGGCGACGAGAAGTGGAAGGCAAGGGTGCGCGAGTGCCTGGCTGGCATGAATATACTTCCGCAGAAGACGCGCCATGAATATGAGTATACGATAGAGTGGCTCAAGCAGAAGGCGTGCACGCGCTCCGCGGGATTGGGGACGCGCTTCCCGCTGGACAGGACGAAGATGATTGAGGCGCTGTCCGACTCCACCATCTACATGGCATTCTATGCGGTTTCGCACATTGCAATGAAGATGAAGCCGGAGGAGCTCACGGAAAAGCTGTTTGATTACGTGTTCCTAGGCAAGGGGGAGGCGGGCGGCCTTCCTGCGCAGGCAAAGGAAATGCGCAAGGAATTTTCCTACTGGTACCCGCTGGATTCCAGGCATTCTGCCACGGATTTGGTGCATAACCACCTCACGTTCCTTATCTTCAACCATGTGGCGATTTTCCCGCGCGAGATGTGGCCGCGCCAGATTGTGACAAACGGATTCGTGCTGATGGACGGCAAGAAGATGAGCAAGTCCATGGGCAATATCATCCCCATCCGCGCGGCGGTGAAGCAGTTCGGCGCGGACGCGATTCGCTTCGTGGTGGTCTCCGGCGCGGATTTGTCATCCGACACCGACTTCAACCGCCCTGCGGTGGAGGGAGTGCTTTCCCGCTTGAGGTTCATGCAAGAGACTATGGAGAAGTATGCGAAGGCAAAGGATGATGATGCAGCGCATGGCATAGGAGATGGAGAAGGCGCGGCAAATAGGGACGGGCATGACATTGCCGACAAGTGGCTGCTTTCGCGCATGCACAAGCGCGCGCTCGCTGCGCCTGCCATGTATGAGAATTTCCAGCTGCGCGAGCTTTCCTTGGAATTGCTTTACAACACTTTCAATGACCTGCAGTGGTACCTCAAGCGCGCGCAAAAGCCGCAGCTGCGAGAATTTTTCGAGATGTGGTGCCGCTTGTCGCGCCCATTGTGCCGCACTTTTCCGAGGAGATGTGGCAGAAGCTCGGCAGTAAGCATTATGTGAAGGAGGCGCCGTTCGTGGCGGTTGCCGGGCTGCCGGAAGGCGACGGGAAGAGGGTGGATGGGAAGCTGGAGGCTGCGGAAGATTACATACTGCGCGTGAGGGAGGACATAGGCGCCATACTCAAGCTCATCAGGAAGGAAAAGCCCGCAAGCGTGCAGCTGTTTGTCGCTGCCTCGTGGAAGCGGAAGCTGCGCGGGATTGCCGCGCAAGAGCGCAAGTTCGATGTTGCCATGAAGGCTGCGATGGCGGATGCGGAAATCAAGCCGCACGCTGCGGAAGTTGCGAAAGTGCTGATGGCTTACATGAAGAATGCGGGAGACTTGGGGGACACTGAAAGCGCGGAAGCCGAGATGGCTGCGCTCCTGTCGGGAAAGAAGCTGCTTGAGGACGAGCTGGGATGCGTTGTAAGCGTGCTGCTTGAGGAAAAGTCAAATGTGCCCAAGGCGAAGTTCGCCCTGCCTGGGAAGCCATCCATAATGATAAGCTAAATGAATCCGGTTTGGCGCAGTATATTGCGGGCATTGAACTCTTCAAGCCTGGCTGCGGCGTCGATTTCGCCTATGGAGCGGAGCAGCTTGACTGCGGCTGCGCGGTCAATGGCAGGCTGCAGCGCATCAATGAAAAATGAATCATTCGCCAGGAGGCGTTCCGCGCACGAAGCCCGCAATACGTAGGCGTCTATAAGGTATTTCTGCAGGGAATCGGCAGTGGCTTCAGGGATGTCCCTCTTGAGGGCATTTTCAGCCATGCGGATGGCGCTTGACAACTCCCGGTGGGACCTGGAACGCTTGCCGCGCTGGAAATCGGCATGAGCAAGCAGGATGCACACCGAGATATAATCGCCAAATACAAAGTCAGCGCTGGCAGGGGAGAGGGAAAATGCCTTATGGAATTGCCTGATTGCCACGGACAGGCTGTTCGCGTCTTTTTTTGGATTGCCGAAAGCCAGCCAGATGGAGCCTGATTCTGCGCTGGCATCTTGCTTTGCGCTTTTAAGAATTCTGCCAGCATCCTGCAGATTTTCCCTTGCCTCCTGCCTGTCCTTCTCGGCTTTTGAAAACGCCTGCGCAGGGGGCAGTGCGCGCTTCGGGTGGAAAATGTTCAGCTTGAGCATGTTGCCATTCTTATAGAATGGTTATAAAAAAGTATCTTTCATGATGAGCATTATTATAAAAGCTGGAGGGGGAAGGAAGCGTATGGTGCTCTGCGCAAAGGTGAAACAAGAGGAAGCCGAGTGGGCGAGGGTAAGGCTAGTGCAGGCGGGCGCGCTGGACAATTTGCACGTGCCTGCGCGCGGACGGGGCCATGGATATTTCCCGCTTGTGAAAGGGG